>NZ_JBDVAA010000060.1:0-11624 GCF_039943695.1 Cellulophaga sp.
TAAGTGAGCTCGAAAGAATCATCAAAGAAGAAAAGCGACTATTCTTATGGTGGGACTAAAAAACGGACACACAACAATGGCAATAATTAATACTGCTTTTACTTCCAAAAAAGAACACCAACTATACTAAAAATTACCCAATTATACATTTTTGTAATTGTAGTATAAAAAATAGTTTTAAATTATAAGAAAATTTAACAACAAAAAAACCAACTAGCAAGCTAAATGTGCGTTTACACAACCATATTGGCGGAATAAACGCAATGAGTTGCGTTTATATGTAGTTACCACCAATTTGAAAAAAACCAGAACTTTAATACTAATCATAGTAATTTCAATAATCTTAAGTGTGATTTATGGAATCACGCACGATTTTATTACCTCAAAAATCTCACCTGAATTTTATACAAAACTGACTTTTTTCAATTTTGGAATTTTAGATGATTATTCGAGAGAATTTAACGGAAATTGGACTTTTGCTCTGGTTTGGGTTGGATTTTTCTCAACTTGGTGGTTTGGTCTTTTAACTGGACTAATTCTCGGAATTGTCGGAATGAAATACAACGACGGAAAAAACTTGCTTAATAAAACGCTGAAATCAGTACTAATCACAATCGGAATTACAATTCTGTTCGGATTTGTTGGATATGGAATTGCGGAATTAAAACCATTGGAAATTATTACGAATTATAATTTCCCGTTTGAGATTGAACATAAAGCGGAATTTAATAAAGTGACGAAAATCCATAATTTCTCATATTTCGGAGGAATTGTCGGATTGATAATCGGAACGCTGAATCAAATAAAAAACTGGTGGTAACAAAGTATAAAAATAATGCGTAGTTTAGTGCTTAATCAAGAGTTAGTGCAATTTTGTTACATCTGATTTTCCTGCAGAAAATCCTCGCACACAAAACCGCACTATTCTTATACGTAACCGTTGTGCTTCATTAGAATAAATGACAAAAACCAAGTTAACATATAAAGAATGGAAGATTGAAGTCGATAAAGAAATGACTGAAAAGGAATATTCAAAAATAGACAACCCAAGTGCTGAAAGTTGCGGTTGTGGAAATTGCTTGAACTATATCGAATCAAGAGAAAAATTATTTCCAGATGAAATAAGTGCGTTATTTGAAAAACTTGGGGTCAATCAAAATAAAGAAATTGAAATTAGTCATATGGCAAAATTGGAAAACGGCCTACATTACTATTGTGGTTGGTTTCATTTCATAGGGAATTTCAGTGGAAAAGATTGTTCAATTCCTTTACCAAATGGTGGATTTACTTTAGACTTTTACCAAGTAACAGACAATTTTGGTATTGGGTTTACCAAGGCAAAAACAATGTCAGTATTTAAAACGGACAAAGACTTAGTTCAAGTAGAATTTGATTGTAATATTCCTTGGGTCATTGATAAAGAAATCGAATGCGAATGAAAAAAGAATACACCATATTTTTAAGCAATGACAAGTTGGGAACAACTCGATTAGAAAAAGCGGATCCACCAATGGGTGTTGTTTTTGGTGAGATTGCATTTACAAAAATGAACATTGGATATGACTTCATTAAAGAATATTGTAATTCCAACGGAATTGAATTGGCAACCGATTATCCAGAAGATAAACTCATTTCAACTCGAACAATAAAACAATTAACTATTAAGAACAATTTTGGAATCGAAATTAAAGGAGTAGGAAATCAAATCAGTGGAATGGACAGTGACGGATTTGAAATCACAATAGAAGGAATTCCATATCCCTTTTACGAAGAAGAATTTCCAAATCACGTGAAAGAGTATAACGAAATGTTCAAGGAGAAATAAAAAACGAAAGCACAACACGGTATATAGCAAATAGGGCGTTCGGTGGTTTACGAAAGTTCAGTGCAATTTACAAAGACCGCCAAATCGTTGATTTGGCTTTTAAGAATGAATAAATTAAAAACAAAATACAACGATTTGGCTCAGTGCAAACTTGAAAGTTCATCGCTTTCTACTGCCCTACTTGCCATATACTAATCGTTGTGCAATATATGGACATGAGAAAATTTTTAATTATTTCAATTATACTATTATACTACGGTTGCAAAGAACAATCGATAAAAAGCTATAAAGATTATAATGAACAGGACTTTGTTGAAGTGCAAGGACTTATAATTAAAGTTGAAAAGGAATTTGCCTATCAGAACAGAAAAGTAGACGTAACATACATCTACAATTTAGAAAAAGATAAACCTACCGTTGGACATGAAAAGAATACTCCATTTATCCCTATGGCTGGAGAACCTAAAGTAATTTTGGTTCATAAATATGAGGAAAATGTGACCTTTTTAGGTGGTAACACTTATATAGAAGATGAAAAGGATTTGATAAAAAAATACTTGGAAAAGAGCGCCCGATTTGGTGTTGAATATTACGGAGTTGACCAAAAAGAATTGGATTAATTAATACAGCGGCAAATAAGAAAAAATAAAATACGTTGCACAACAATGCCTAAACGTAATACGGGCTTTAGGGCAAAACCGAAAGGTCTGTGTATATTTATAGTGTCGCTAAATCTGTTGGATTTAGCTTTGGATAAAATAAAAAACAAATCAAAACCAAAAGCTTTAGCTTCGTGCTAAGGCGGAAACATAACGTTTCCTTGCCTTCCACACTAAGCTTAGCCGAAACGTTGTAAGCCATTAAAAACTATGAACAAAACAATAAACATTCAGAAAAACTTAATAATATTTGGAATTCCTTTATTGATCATATCTTTAATGGTTTTTATTACCAAATCTTCATTGTTTACAATTAATCCTGAAAGCTTATCATTTGGAATTACATTTGACCTCTTACTGACAGTTCCCTTTATATACTTCTTACTGATAAGAAAAACCAAAATTCCAAAAACAACAGTCTTACCATTTTTAATTTTGGGAATAGTAATTTGTTCAATAATACTTCCATCAGAAAACCAACAGTATTTAAGACTTTTTAAAACTTGGATTCTTCCAGTTATTGAAATATCAGTTTTATCGTATGTAATTTATAATGTTAGAAAAGGAATAAAATCTTATAAGCAAAAAAAAGAATTTTCATTTGATTTTTTTACCACCTTAAAACAGACTTGCTATGAGATACTGCCCAAAAATGTTGTAATTCCTGTAGTAACAGAAATTGCTGTTTTGTATTACGGATTCATTTATTGGAAAAAAAGGAAGTTAAAAGAAAACGAATTTTCATACCATAAAGATAGTGGAACAATAGCATTGCTAGTTGTAATTATATTTATCATCGCAATTGAAACAATCGTGTTACATATACTATTAACAGAATGGAGCAGTCTTGTAGCTTGGATTTTGACTTTTGTGAGTATTTATTCTGGAGTTCAACTTTTTGGATTTTTAAAATCAATGCTTAAAAGACCAATAACAATTGAGAAAGACAAATTATTTCTTCGATATGGGATTATGAACGAAACAACTATTGACATTAGAAATATTGATAATATAGAAGTTTCATCAAAAGACATTGAAACAAATAAAGAAACTCGAAAATTTTCATTTTTAGGAGAGTTAGAAAGCCATAATATAATTATTCATTTAAAAGAAGAAAATGAATTAATAGGACTTTATGGTATAAAAAAGAGTTATAAAAATTTAGCTTTGTACGTGGATAATAAAGTTGAATTTAAGAATCGAATAAATAACGCCTTACGACACCGTATATAATTTATTGCTAGTTCTAGCCTACTTACGAAAGTCCTCGCGGATTTTCTATTCGGTTTTTATTTGCTAAATTACGTGCTAAACCACGCAACAAACCATATACAAACACGTTGTGCGTAATTTGAGAAAACATCATAAATGAAATTAAAAATCCTTTTTACAATTATATTAACTCTCAATGTCGCCATTTCACAAGCGCAGAATTTACTCAGTAAAAAACAGATAACTGAAGACATTGAATTTCTGACAAAGACTTTAAATGAAAAGTCTTCCTATGCTTACCTAAATGAGTATGATTTCAATACCGATTTTGAAAACTATTTAAAAACTTTAAGCGATTCCACCCGACTTGAGAACTTTGGAATGTTTATCACCAATACTTTAGCAAAAATTGGAGACAGACATTCTTCCTTAAGTGGAATAAGAGGTTATGATTTAAAGGAATCGCTGTTTTTACCATTTATTTACGCACCTTTAAATAATAGAGTTGTTGTTTTAAATAAAAATCAAAATAAAGAGTTAGAAATACTCAATCCTAAATTTCCTTATCTCAAAAAAGTTGACGGAATTGATATTAATTATTTCCTACAAAAAACACGCCCAGAAGACATTAAAGCACCGCAAGAAACCTATTTTACATATGCTGTAAGAGATATTCGGGACATTGAAAAAAATTATATACTTCTCAATAAAACACTTTCTAATGAAATAGAATTGACACTTTCAGATTCTACTTTCAATAATGACACTATTTTGACTGTTAAACCAATTAATAAATCACAAAGGCAACGACCTTGGGATGAAAGATTTGAGGTAGATTATCTTAGAGTAAAAGATGAAGATTATAATAAACCTGTAATAATCGAAAAGCTCTTTAGCATTAAAGAAAACATTGCATATATTAAAATTCCCGAAATGGTTGATAAAGATGAAGCACCTCTTCTTTTTGACAAAGTCAATTCTTTTATGCAATCAATCCAAAATGATAGCGAAGCCTTGATTATTGATGTAAGAGCCAACAGTGGCGGAACCCGTGATTTGTTGTATGAATTCGCAAAATACTTAATACATCCAGATTCTATATATGTTGTAAATGCTACTAAACAAAGAGGTCCACTTCCATTACCAGAAAATTACAAAAAAAGTTTACACAATCGTTTTTTATATACCTTATCTGAATTAAATGATGAAGAACAAAAAAAGGCAACAGAATTTTTAAAAAATTTTAAACCAATCTATGAATTGGATGAAAACAAATACAGCGAATATTATTTTGGATTGTTGAATGGAAAGAAGTTAGGTAAACCTACTTTTCACTATAACAAACCTGTCTATATTTTAGCCAATGAAAAAACATTTAGTGCAGCATCTGTTTTCGTTTCTGCTTTCAAGGACTTACCAAACATCAAGATTGCAGGAGTAACAACAGACGGCTCAAGTGGAAACAGCGAATGGGTTGACTTGCCAAACTCAAAACTATTTGGAAAAATAAGTACAATGGTTTCTTTTCAAAAGAATGGGGAAATTTTGGACGGTTACGGAACAGAACCCGACATAAAAATTGAAAGAGACCTAAATCAGGTTCTTTGGCTATCGGACACGCAACTTGAAAAATTAAAAGAATTGATATTAACGCAAGAATAAAAAACTACGCACAACAATGGCTATAACTAATTGCTTGTTCTCGCCTACTTAAGAAAATCCTCGCAGATTTTCTATTCAGTTTTTATTTGCTAAATTAGGTGCTTAGACCACGCAACAAACCAAATACAACAACGTTGCCAGTAATCTGAGGAAATCAAATGAAAATAATGAACTATAAAACTATCTTTCTGATTTTTGTTTCAACAATTGCGTATTCCCAAAATATCGAAAAAAATATGAGTGATAAAGTACCTAATAGTGTTGAAATTGTTGACAGCCATTTAGACCAATTCTTTGATGAAGATGCAGACATTGTTGTATTTGACGAAATAGAATCTGAAATAATTCACAGAGACATTTTCTTAATAAAAGCTACAGAAGATAGACCTTATCACATTTTATTAAGCTGTGGAATGAGTGCTTTACCAATGAAAGTACCTGAAGATATTGACTCATCTGAATTTGCAGAAGTTATGATATTGTTGCCAAAGGAATGGAATTTAGAATATGAGTCTTTTAGTGACGAACGAAATTATTGGCCAATTAGAATAATGAAGGAATTGATGATGTTACCACATCCGAATAAAACTTGGTTAGGTTTTGGACACACTTTTGGACACGAAGATGATGATGAACTTGCTGAAGGAATTGGATTTAATTCAGTAATGTTAGCCAACTCAATGGAATTATCGGCTGATTTTACCGAAATTGAACTTGATACTAATAAAGTAATTGACATTTATACTTTAATTCCACTTTACAAAGAAGAACTTGAATTTAAAAAACAAAATAGCGCAAGTGATTTACTTGAGAAATTTGACAAATTCGGAATTGAAGAAATTGTAAAAGTTGGAAGAAAAAATGTTTGCGAATAAAAAATACTTCTAACAACACCGCATATAACTTAATACTGTTTTTACCTAATTTTAGAAAATCCTTGAAAAGAATAATATACATACTGATTTTTGGAGTTTTAATTGGTTGTGCTGACAAACCCAAAAAATTGAATATTAACCAAATGAAATTGGAAATAGAAATAGTTCCAGAAGATTTTAATGGCGGATATTCAATATCTTGGAAAGACTCTTTATGTGCCGAGTTTATAGCGCCTGAATGGAACTTTCTACAAAAAAGACCTTACGAACTTAACTGCTACATTACAAATAGAAATAATGACACTCTTGGATATTATGGACCACAAAGTTTTCAGCAACAATTTGCCTATTTCAGTACTATAGACAAATATGACTCAATTGTGAATTTAAATTTTAAAATTGGAATAAATCCTTTTTCAACATTTTTGGAAACGAAATCTGAAGATTACATAGAAAAGTTTAACAAAATAAATGAAAAGCAGACCTTATTTGAACCTGTAAAATTAGAATTGAGCCAAAAACTTCTAAAAACAGAAATTGAATTAATAAAAATAAAAAACTAGGTTCTACAATAGCTATAATTAATATAAGTTTTTGGTATAAAATCAAAAGCTTGTTTAAATAATAAAGTCCACAAAATCTTTTGGTTTGGCTTTAAAAATAAGGCAAAACAAAAAGCTCTGACTCGCAGACCAGACGGAAACGAAAAGTTTCCTTGCCTGCCCTACTTGACATAGCCGAGACCGTTGTACACCATTTAAGAAAACGCAGAATTGAATCAAGAAATCAAAATATCACGTTCGGACTTAATCGCAAAATGCGACCAATATTTGAATGGAGAAATTCAAGAAAAGGATTTTGAAACTTATGCGTGGAATTTAATAACCGAAGAGCATATTGATTGGGGTGATGATGTAATATCTGATATTATTTATCAATGGGACAGTCCAGAAATCAACTTTCCGATTACCAAACAAAACATACGACTTTGGAAACATCAATTGGAGACTGACGAGAATTTATTAGCGGATTACAATTTGTGGAACGCACATATAGACCGACAAAAAAAGATTTGCGAAAAATATGAATCTAATTGGAATCCAATTAATAAAAAACTGAAAATCGGAATTGGTTCTGACTTGAATACTGACCCAATTCACGGATTGAGACATCCAAAGGAAAAAGGTACAACAGGTTGGTACATTTGGACAGGAGAATATTCAGAATCTGATGACTTTTTTCAACCAATGTGCGCTGAACATTTACTTCAAATCCGACCTGAATTAATTAAATATTTCGGACTCGATATTGGCTATCGATTTTTAATTGACAAAAACGGATACGAAGATGTTTGGTATGACGAAAAATCAAAAAATGTTGAATAAAAAACGGTGTACAACAATGGCTATAATTCATTGTGGTTTTGTGCCACACCAAAATAAAAGTATTAATCAAACATCTGGATTTCGGCGGAATAATCCTGCGGATGATTCCACAACGAAATCATAGCCGAGACCGTTGCCAACAATATTGATTAACCAAGTTCATTTATTTAAAACTTTCCCAATTGGAGAAAATTTAACACTCTTATCGTTAAATATTATATTCTTTTGATAGCAACTCCAACTAAAAAATCATATGAAAAAAATATTATGCTTTCCAATACTTTTATTGATTTTCACAAACTCAATATATGCTCAAAATGAACTTAGCAAAATTGAAAAGCTAGCAACTACAGCTAAAATATGGGGGTTTTTAAAATACTATCACCCCGAAGTAGCCAACGGAAAATATAACTGGGATAAAGAACTATTCAAGGTTCTGCCAAAGGTTGAAACAGCAACAAATAACATACAGCTATCACAAGTTTATATTGACTGGATTAAAAGTTTAGGAGAAATTAAACCCTGCAAAAAATGTGATATTGAAAAAGATATTCAATATTTTGATAAAAACTTCGACTTAAATTGGATAAATAACAAGCAAATATTTACAACCGAACTCTCAGAGAAACTCAAATATATAGAGTTAAACAGGCATCAAGGAAAAAAGCATTATGTTAATTATTATAGTAATAAACTTAAAATTCCAGATTTCACTAATGAGGTTGAATATGAAAACTTTGATTGGCAAAATGGAAATTTAAGACTTTTGACATTATTCCGTTACTGGAACCAAATTGAGTATTTCTTTCCTGCAAAATATCAAACAGATACGAATTGGGATGTTGTTTTGGCTAAAATGATGCCAAAATTTTTAAACCCCCAAACAGAATTAGATTTACATCTTGCAACACTGGAATTAATAGTTAGTTGCGATGATAGTCATGCAACATATTTTAACGAAAAAACATATTCTTTTTTTGGTCGCTACTATATGCCCGTAAATTTCAAGGTAATAAACAAAAAAGCAGTAATTACAGGCTTCTATAACGATTCGCTGGCAAAATTAAATGATTTACAATTAGGAGATATTATTACAAAATCAAATGATAAAAAAATTGAAACAATATTAGAGGAGCAAGAAAAATATATTAACGCTTCAAATATTTCAAGAAAAAAATTCAATGCTAGTTATTACACTCTAAATGGGGCAACTGACTCAGTAAAAATTGAGTTTATCAGAAATGGAAAAACCTCGATAAAATCTATAAAAAGATACCTATTTAAGGACTTCAAGTATAAAGCCGAATCTAAATCTGATAAATATAAAATTTTAGAAAATAATATAGGCTATACCAACATTGGCAAGGTCAAAGAAGTTAAAGAAGTCCCTAAAATAATGGAAGCTTTAAAAAACACAAAAGCTATTATTTTTGATATTAGAAAATATGAAACCTTCACACCATACTATTTTGCTAACTATATTACATCGCAAAAAAAAGACTTTTATAAAGCAATAGTAACTGATTTAGATTATCCAGGTAGGTATATTTGGTCTGAGACTTTTAAAAGTGGTAACGACAGATTAAAATATACAGGAAAAGTGATTTTGCTAGTTGATGAAAGCTGTCAAAGTCAACTTGAGTTTACTGCAATGTGCCTACAAACTGGAGATAATGTTACTACCGTTGGTAGTCAAACTTCTGGGGCAGATGGAAATGTGGTCATATTTAACATGGTGGGTGGATACAAAACACAAATATCTGGAGTAGGTATATTTTACCCTGATGGGACAGAAACGCAACGAAAAGGAGTAAAAATAGACATTAAAGTAAAGCCAACAATTGAAGGAGTTATTGCCGGAAAAGACCAAATACTAGAAAGAGCTATAAAGTTTATTAATGAATAAAAATATTGTTGCCAACAATACCTAAACGTAATGCGGACTTTAGGGCCTAATCGCTGGGTTTGTGTATTTTTATGAAGTCCGTAAAATCTTTTGGTTTGGCGTTAAAAATAAGGCAAAACAAAAAGCCCTAGCGCTACTTATACTTCTATAAGTAAAACAAACGAACACCAACAATACTAAAAAATTGGCCAATTACACATTTCCGTAATTGTAGTACAAAAAATAGTTTTACATTGTAGGAAAATTTAACGACCAAAATAAACTATAAAGCCAAATGTGCGTTTACACAACCATATTGGTGGAATAAACGCAATGAGTTGCGTTTATATGTAGTTAGGCGTCATATTAAAAAAATCGATAAAACATAATTGAAAGGATTAACTACATATACTACGATAGCGGAAATAGATTCAGCTCTAGATATAGATGTTCATATTCTTGAATCAAGAATTTTCACTACAACCGACATATCAAAAATTCACCCATCAAAGCCGAAGGAAAAAAATAAAAATTACCTGTGTATAAGTATTGAAATTAAACTTGAAGAATTTGAATCAGTAACAGATGGTGCTGTTTATGCTAGACCTCGATTCTTAATAATTCTTGGAGTACTGACTTTCTTAACTCAAGAATTATTTATTCCATTTGATTTCTTCGGTAATTCAACAGTTGTCAGAAAACTTGAAAAATCAGATGTAGAAAAGTTTGAATTCAAAAAAACTAATCACTTAGAAGATATAAGGCTAATTATTGCATTTATCAATTCTAGTGATGAAAATGACAAACGACTTTTCTATTCACTAATCGACAGACATCGAAAAGCACTATTTCTTGAAAAAGAGAGCGAAGAAAATATGATTCACAATGACGAAATTTTACTTTCACATTTTCATATTCTTGAATTACTATCTACGAAATACTATTCCAAGCAAAAACAGTTAATAAAGCAATCAATAAGCCAATTTTCTGAACACCTCCTGAAAGATATTTATCTACTAGATGGAAATCACTTGCAGTCGGAACAAAACTCTAAAGGGAAACTTGTCGAAAGTGTATTTCTTTCTGAACTTCCAGTAGCAAGTAAAATAATGTTTATGTTTCAGGAACAAGGAATTTTAACCAATCGTCTAAAAACCTACATTCTAGACTTGGTTAAAGACAGAAACTCAGTTGCACACGGAAGACAAGTATATCAGGAGAGTGTGATTTTTCCAGTTCCTCCATTTTTTCCTTTGGTAAGGAATAGGGAATACTCCTTTGAAATGCTTAGAATTCTATCTGCGAGAGCTATTTCCTTATTTTTAGGTATTAATCATTTAGAAGAAGAATGGAGCGATTTCCAAGAGTACTTACATCCATCATTTGAAGAGTTAAATGAATTCATAAGTAAAAAAAGGTACGAAAAGCTAAGTGCTGATGATTTTTATGAAGGAATCGATAACGATATTACACCCTATACAATTGTACACTATTTACTAAATAAAAAGCTGAAAATTGACCGAGCTATTCCTGTTTTGTCAAATATTATTCTGAATTACAGAGAAGTTGAAGAAGAAACTGTTCAAATAATTTTAGCAATCGTATTAATCGTTGACGAATTAACAGACAAATTAAAAGACAAGTGTATTGACATTATTAAAATTTCTGCAAAAAAACGATGGCTACCAAACTTTAAAATGCGAGATGTTTTATATCAACTAGAATATTTAGGACATAAACCAAAAATACTCAGAGAAATGATATCTATCGGAGATATACGTTAAAATACGAACGCCTAACAATGGCTATAATTAATACGGGTTTTGGTGCTTAACCCATAGTTTGGGTATATTTATGAAGTCCGCCAAATCTTTTGATTTGGCTTTAGAGCAAAAAAGATAAAACAAAATAAAAAGATTTGGCTAAGTGCTTAATCGAAAGTTCACTACTTTTAATTCCCGTACTAACCATAGCCGAGACGTTATAGCCAAGCAAAAAACAATGATACACAGTAAATTATCACCATATATTGAAATTGAAAATAATAAGATTTCAATAATAAATGCTGCAAGAAAGACAATTCAATTCTTTAAAAAAATTGCTCAAACAGAATCTAATTTC
>NZ_JBDVAA010000061.1:0-14017 GCF_039943695.1 Cellulophaga sp.
CGTTCCGCAGTTAGCCAAACCTACTTGCTTTATTACATTAGAAAGCCATACACCGTCTGATGAAAAACCTCCGTGATTTTCTACAACCACATTTATATTAGAACCTTTGGCAAAACCTGCTAATGTTGCTAATGAAGCTGCCGATGCTTTTGCAGCATCACTTTTATCTGTTCCGCCCCTTAAGTCTACTCGTACCGTTTTACAACCTAAAAAATGAGCCGCATCAATCCATTTGTAATGCTTTTCTATAGATTTTAATCGCTCTTTTTTATCTATATGAGCCAAACCACCTTCGCCACCTATCATTATTAAAACATTTTCTACACCAGCATCTGCTGCTCTAGAATTCATTTGCTTTAAGTACTCTTTATCTTTTGCTTTAGTTTTAAATAAGTTAGATACGTACTCTACACCTGTACAACCAAAACTTTGCGCTTTAGCAGCAAAATCTAAATGATCCATTTCTCCAGATTTTATAGCTCGGTGAAAAGACCATTCTGCCAAAGACAATTTAAAAAATAAGTCAGATTCTGTTTTGATAAAAGGCATTCCTAACATAGTATTAGGCAATAAACTACCCAAGGTAAGCAAAGCTCCTGTTTGTGCAGATTTCTGTAAAAAGTTTCTTCTCTTCATTTTATTCTGTTTTTACTTAAAGCTATCTACTTTTTTGTAAGCTTCTATTACCGCTTTTTCACCTTCTTTTCCTGGTTTAGAATTACGGTGTTCCATACCTAGAATGCCATTGTACTTTTTATCGTTTATAAACTTAAGCACATTAGTGTAATTTATTTCTCCTGTAGTGGGCTCATTACGTCCAGGATTATCTCCTATTTGTATGTATGCAATCTCATCCCAACAGGCTTCCATATTAGGTATTAAATTACCTTCTTGTATTTGTTGATGATATATGTCAAACAAAATTTTACAAGACGGTGAGTCTACAGCTTTACAAATGTTATATGCCTGCGGAGAATCTGTTAAAAACGCTCCTGGGTGATTATAAAAATTTAATGGCTCTAAAACCATTGTTAAATTATGAGGTTCAAAAATAGCAGACGCACGTTTTAAGGTCTCTACCACATTTGCCGTTTGGTAATCACCTCTTATTTTTTTTGCAATGTTACCAGGAACCACTGTCATCCACTTGGCATTTACTCTTTTTGCTACTTCTACAGACTCTTTACAATGTTTTAAAAAAGCTTCTTGTGCATTTTTATCTCCAGAAGCTACATTTCCTTCTTTTAAAAAAACAGCTACAAAAACACCCATTTCTAAACCTCTTTTCTGCATTGTACGTGCCATTTTCTCTTGCAAGGCAACATCTCTTTTACGCATTGTATTATCTTCAAAAGCAGTAAATCCTTGGTCTGCCATAAAATTTAATTGGTCTATTGGATCTTTACCAGCACTATTTTCAAACATACCTAAGTGCGGGGCATATTTTAAATTAAAAGTAGATTTTATAATCTTCTGCTGTTTATTTGCGGCATAAGCTACAGAACCTCCTAATGTTAGTGCACTAGCAGATAAGGCAGACTTTTGTATAAAGTTTCTTCTTTTCATATAAGTTTAATTAGCATTAGTTAAATAGACCAAGCCTTGCCTTTAGTTAATTTTTCTACACTTTCACAAGCTATATATTCTCCTGGAACAGGTAAATAGGCCAATACTTTTTCTCCTACATACTCATTGCATTTATAGCCCCAAATAGTTAATTCTCTAATTTTTTTTGCAAAAGCATTTTCCTTTCCTTTTGCTTCTAAAAACTGTCTTACAACGGGTTCCACATCTTGCTGCGTTAATTCTGCTACTTCTTTTTTATTAGACTTAGCTAGTGCTCTCTGTGCCATTGCATCTAAGGTATTTTTAAAATCGCCTTGTTGCTTTGCATCCATAACGTTGCCAGCAAAGCCATCTAAAAATACATGCACGTTTGCCTCTGATGCAGAAGGAGTATCGGTTTTGGGTAAAATAGAATCTACCACATAAACCAAAGTACTACCTTGCTCAGCTGTAAAAAACGTTGGTTTCCAAGCTTCTTCTTTTTTGTCTGCGCACCCCTGTAATATGCTTACAAAAGTTGGCACGGCTACCACATAGCCTAAAGACATTCCCATTTGCATTAATGCTTTTCTTCTGTCCATTATAAGTTTCCTTTTTTAAGTTCTTGTGCTGCGTGGTTTGCTGCTCTTGCTGTAAAAGCCATATATGTTAAAGACGGATTTACACAACTTGCAGATGCCATAAAAGCCCCGTCTGTAATATATACATTTGGTACTGCGTGTATTTGGTTATGTGCATTTACTACAGATGTTTTTGGATCTTTACCCATACGAGCTGTACCCATTTCATGTATACCGTGTCCCATATTATACTTACCATTTCTTGCTTTAATATCTTTAAAACCTGCTTTTTTCAGCATTTCTGTTGCTTGGTTTACCATATCTTCTCTCATTTTATGCTCGTTATCTCTAATTTCTGCATCAAAATTTACTGTTGGTAACCCCCATTCGTCCAATTTATCATAATCTAAAAACATACGGTTGTCTTGGTATGGTAGTATTTCTCCAAAACCACCAACACCCATTGTCCAACCTCCTGGCTTTAAAATAGCATCCTTTAATGGTGCTCCCATTGTAAGTTCTGCCACGGCATCTTTCCAGTTTTTACGACTGGCACTTCCTTGGTAACCGTAACCTCTTATAAAATCTTTACTGTTAGATGTACCTCCTAAATTTTTAAATCTAGGAATGTAAATACCACCAGGACGCCTTCCTTTATAATATTTATCTTCAAAACCATCTATAGTTCCACTTGCTCCTGTTCCTAAATGATGATCCATAACGTTTCTTCCTACCTGGTCAGAATCATTTCCTAATCCGTTAGGAAAACGATCTGATTTAGATTGTAATAATATTGATGCCGATGCCATAGAGGATGCACACAAGAAAATTACTTTTGCCTTAAAAACATATTCCTCTTTGGTAAGTCTGTCTATCACTTTTACACCACTCGCCTTTTTTGTATTTGGGTCATAAACTACCTCAGACACAATAGAATCTGGTCTTAAAGTCATATTCCCAGTACGTTCTGCTGCTGGTAAAGTAGATGAGTTACTACTAAAATATCCTCCAAACGGGCAACCACGTGTACAACGATTTCTAAACTGACACTTGGTACGACCTTCAAATTTTTTATCTCCAGTAATGTGCGCTATTCTACCGGCAGTTACCACTCTACCATCCATATTTTTACCAACACCATCTCTAAAATGTTGTTCTACACAGTTGTGTTCCATCATAGGTAAAAACTGTCCGTCTGGCAATTGTTCTAAACCTAAATTTTCTCCAGATACACCAATGTACGTTTCTACTTTATCATACCAAGGAGCAATATCTTTATAACGCACAGGCCAATCTACACCGTGACCATCTTTAGCATTTGCTTCAAAATCAATCTCACTCCACCTGTAACTATGCCTACCCCACATTATAGATCTACCGCCAACGTGGTAACCACGTACCCAGTCAAAAGGTTTTGTCTCTGTATACGGGTGCTTTATATCATTTACAAACCAATTATTTACATCTGCGTTATTAACACGCCCTGTTCTAGTTTGCTTTAATTGCTGTGCTTTTTGTTCTCTAGTTAATTTTCCTCCGTTAGGAAAATCCCAACTATCTAAATGTGCTGTGGTATAATCTTTAATATGTTCTACCATTTTACCACGCTCTAGCACTAAAGTTTTAAGGCCATTTTCACAAAGCTCTTTTGCTGCCCATCCGCCACTAATTCCTGTGCCTACAACAATAGCATCATAAAAATCTTGTTCTTCGTTAAAATAAAATTTACTCATTACTCATTGGTTTTTTTTGGTATAGTTTGATGTATTTATAATCTGTTTTAGTTGATAGGAAAAATATTAGAATTTGTATGTGCAACTTTCATTATTTGTTGCATTTCTGCTACAATTTTTGGATGCTTACTAGCAACATTTTTACTTTCTGATGGATCTGAAGCTAAATTATAAAGCTCTGTTTCTCCGTTTTTATTTACATTGTAAACAACTGCTTTCCAATCTCCTTTCCTAACAGCTTTACGTCCGTTTTTAATATTAAACTCCCAATACAAATAAGGGTGTTGTTTTTGTTTCTTTTTAGCTAACAGGGTTGGCAAAAATGATATTCCGTCTGTTGTATTTGGTTTTGGAACTGCTGCAACTTCTGCCAAGGTTGGCATTACATCCCAAAAAGCAGAAATGTGATTGGTTACTGTTCCTTTTTTTATTTTATTTGGCCAAGAGACTATAAATGGAGCTCTTATACCACCTTCATACAAATCTCTTTTAATTCCTCTAAAACCAGCTGCGCTATTAAAAAAATCTGGATTTGCTCCACCAGCATCATGCGGACCATTATCACTTGTAAACATAATAATAGTATCTTCTTCTAGCCCTAACTCCTTTACCTTGGCTATAATTTGGCCAACGTAAACATCCATCCTATCTACCATAGATGCAAAAACAGCATACGGTGTGTCTTGTGTACAATACTTATATTTTACAATATCAGGACCATAGTCTGATGAGTACTTGTCTTCTGCCGTATAAGGAACCTCTTTAAACTTACCAGTATATTTAGCTAGTATAGAGTCTTTAGGTGATATTAGCTCTGCGTGTGGTAATACAAAAGGGACATATGCAAAAAAAGGCTTATCCTTATTTTCTTCAATAAAGTTAAGTGTTGCATCTTGTATTTTATCTTGTGCATAGGTTTGTGTATTAATCCAGTTATTGCCTACTAAAAAATCTATTTCTTGATTATGATTTAAATATGGAGGGTAATAACGGTGTGCTAGTTTTTGATCATTGTAACCATAAAACTCATCAAAACCCTGATTATTTGGATCTCCTGTACCAAAACCTAAGCCCCATTTGCCAAACATACCTGTTGTATAACCTGCCTGTTGTAGCATTTCTGCAATAGTAAAAGCATTGTCTGGCAACGGAATTTGTCCTTTTTTATCATTACCAGCTTCTTTGTTACCACGTACAAATGTGTGTCCAGTATGCTGACCCGTCATTAGTGAGGATCTAGATGGTGCACACACAGCAGAACCACTATAATGCTGTGTAAATTTTATTCCGTTTGCAGCAAGCGCATCTATATTGGGTGTGTTAAATTTTTGTTGTCCATAGCTACTTAAATCACCGTAACCCAAATCATCTGCCATTATGTAAATGATATTAGGCTTCTTTTTGTTTTTTTTAGACTGACTAAATCCTTCTGTACTAAAAAAGAGAAAAACACTAATAATAGGGAGTAGTAAAAATTTAAAGTTGGTTGTAAGCTGAAGCATAATCTTAATTAATTTTAATAAACTAAAATTCACTAAAAACAGTAAAAAGTGTGTGCTCCTTAATAAATAGTTTGTAGTTCTACGTATAATTACTACTAAAGACAAAAAAGCATCAAAAAAAGAAAACTCCTTTTTTGATGCCCAACAGAAAATAAAAAACTAACTTATTTAAGTCTGTAAGCGCTTCCGCTTGTACCATTTAACCCTGGCTCTTTATATTGTATTAATTGCGCCAGTAATTCTTTCTGCATTTTATCTTTTATACTTTTATAAGCAGCATCATTATAAAAATTTATTAGTTCGTCTGGATCTTTTTCTAGATCGTATAAATATGGTTTTTCTTTTTTATCTAACACTAGTTTGTACCTATCTGTAACACCAGTAACCCACCAGCCACCGCTTTTTGCGTAATAGGTTAACCTGTCTGCATCTGTAATTTCTTTTTTTCTACTTAAAAAATCTTTTGATGTGTCTTTACCATGAAAAGATGCATCTGTACTTACATTCATTAAACTTAAAATAGTAGGTGTAAAATCTACATTAGTATATGCGGTATTAATTACCTTACCTGCTTTAATTTTTTCTGGATATCTAATTACAAAAGGGATTCTTGCAGAAGCCTCATAAGGCACTCCTTTATTTCTACGGTTGTGCTCAAAAAACATATCTCCGTGGTCCGATGTAAATACAATTATTGTATTCTCTTCTAAATTGTTATCCTTTAAAAACTTTAAAATACGCCCTACACTATCATCTATATGACTCACCATACCAAAGTATTGTTTTAAGGCCTCTTTTTGTTTTTTAAACGAGGCTTTACCCGTTGCTTCATTAGTATCTTCGCTACCAATTGCCCAAGATGGTTTTATTGCTGTGTACTCTGCTGCCATTGTTCTTGGTGCTTGTATTGTTAAATCTTTATACATTGTATTGTATGGTGGTTTGGCATAATCTGGTGTATGAGGATCTGGTATAGAAAGCATTAATGCAAAAGGCTTGTTTTTATCTCTCTCTAAAATCTCTAATGTTTTGTCTGTAAAATAATCTGTTAAGTGTACAACTTCATCTTCTGGTAATTTAGCCGCTGCTTTTTCATTAATTCCTTTTAATCCGTTTGGCGTTATTTTAAAATACGGAGCATGGCCACCACGCATCATATACCTATTATCATCAAAACCAGCTTTGTATTTTATTCCAAAAGTATACTTGTCATGACCTGCCAAATGCCATTTACCTACATAAGAAGTTGCATAGCCTTTATCTTTTAAAATTGTGGCAAATGTTGGTATATCTTCACTAATATGTAACCCATTTTTAGGTGCACCTGTTGCCTGTGGATATAAACCACTTACTAACGATGCTCTAGATGGTGTGCATACAGGAGAAGAAGCATAGTAACTTGTACAAATAGCACCTTCATCTGCAATTTTATCAATATTTGGAGTAACAGAGTTATTGCCTTTACCCCAAATAAATGCTTGCTCTTTTGGCAATAGTTTTTGATAGCAACTTAGGGTTCTAAAATTATGTTCATCTGTGTGTATAATAATTAAATTAGGCTTTTTCTGCGCCATACTGTTTGCAACAAAAACCAATGTTGCTGCACTAAATAATATCTGTTTTATATTCATTTTAGGTATTTTTATTTATTTTTTAGATTCCAAAGCACTTCATCTTTAAGCACTTGATTGTTATTTTTTACTTTTGCTACAATTCTATTTTTACCTTTTTTAAGTTGTACTCTACTAAATATATAATGAACACTGGTTTTACCTTGTTGCTCTGTAGTTACTTTTTTTCCGTTTACATATAACTCTATATGTTCCAGATTAGAATACACGTGTATGTCTGTCTCTGGCTTAGTTCTATTAACTAAACGCCTGTCTGATATATAAATCATTGGCTCTGGGTTCCAATTAGCTTTATACCAATAAAATACATCCTTTTTAGTTTTTCTATCAAAAGTGACTAATCCTTTATGGTTGCGTTTTGTAATACCTCCTCTGGACCATAATGGCAAGCCAAAATCGAACATATTCCATACATAACTTCCTATTAAGTAATTGTCATTTTTTATAATTCCCCACTGAGTTTCATGTAGTCTATTTGCGTAAGATTCTGGAAAAAACTGATCTTTAGGATCTATTTTTTTTGGTAATATATCTGTTTGCTGATAAATATTAGAACCTGCACCATACTCAGATAAAATAACTTTTAAATCTGGATAGTTAAGCTTTAAGTTGGCCAACCAAGGCTCTAAATCTGCCGCACTTTTTCCTTGGTACCAACCAAAATATCTATTATTGCCGTGAATATCTGTATTTAAATTCACAGGATCCTCAATATCTGGCTTTCCAGAAACTCCAACAGTATAGCGGTCTGGATCTAAAGTTTTAGCTATATCATTTAAATCTCTAATTAAAACTGGCGCATAGTCTGATGTAGTTTTTGCCCAAACCTCATTATGAGTACCCCAAGTATAAATACTAGAGTGGTTAAAGTTTTGTTTAACTAATTCTGTTATTTGCATCTTGGCATTATCGTACTCTTTTTTACGTGTTTTGTTCACAAACGGAATTTCTGCCCAAACTAAAAAACCTATACTGTCACATTTAGAGTAAAAATGTTCTGACTGCTGATAATGAGCTAACCGTAAAGTAGTTGCACCAACTTCTTTTATTAATTTTATATCTCTATTTTCTTGCTCTTTAGTTAGTGCATTACCTTGTTTAAATAAATCTTGATGCCTATTAACACCATACATTGGATATTTTTTTCCGTTTAAAAACAATCCTTTACCTGCAATAATTTCAATAGTTCTAAAGCCTATTTTCTGTATAATTTCATCTAAAACCTCTTCCTTATTATTTAAAACAGTAACCTTAACCTTATACAAATAAGGATCTAAAATGCCTTGCCATAAATGAGGATTTTTTATTGTTAGGTTTTGATGAAATGATTGCCTGCCTTGCGGATAAACAAGTATTTGTTTTAAATCTTGGGTAACTACTTCTTTATGTGCATTGTACACAGTAGTTTTTAACGTTACATTTTGTTTATTTCTAAACGTATTCTCTAGCTTAGTTTCTACCTGTAGATCTGCTTTTAATTTGCTAACATTTTTTTGTTTTATATAAACTCCTGCTGAGGCGTAATCTGTAGTTGTTATATTTAATTTTTTGGTAATAATTAATTTAACCGGACGATATATTCCTCCATAAATTCCAAATAAATTATGATTTACAGGAATAACATCTTCTCTTGCTGTATTATCTGCTTTTACCATTAGAGTATTAGCTTCTCCAAATTTTAAAAATGGAGAAATATCAAAAACAAAAGCACTGAAAGATCCTTTGTGTTGCCCAACATGCACATCATTTACATATATATCCGTTACATGACCAACACCAGAAAATCTTATAAACACACGTTTACTTTTCCAATTTAAAGGAGCTTTTATTATTTTTTTATACAAGCCAACACCTTCGTAAAACCCTTCGCCTTCGTGCATATCA
Organism: Cellulophaga sp.; assembly: GCF_039943695.1. Taxonomy (NCBI): domain Bacteria; kingdom Pseudomonadati; phylum Bacteroidota; class Flavobacteriia; order Flavobacteriales; family Flavobacteriaceae; genus Cellulophaga; species Cellulophaga sp. The sequence continues at coordinate 8,877 of NZ_JBDVAA010000061.1, forward strand.
GAACGGTTAAATGAGTGCGGTATAGCAACTGTTTCCCAACCACCTTTAACTTTTAATGTACCTTTTGGCGACTTTACAAAGCTCCAATTATCATTTATATCCAAAATACTTCTACCTGTGTCCTGCCCTTGCATTTTAATAACACATAACGTACAAAACAGAAAAAACAAAAAGTTTTTTAATAAAGCCATAGTTATATTTTTTTAATAGAAATCTGAAATAAACTTACGTTCTCCCTTATGGTAATCCCATAAATAATCTCCTGTAGCAGCTACACATTTTTTACCATAATGATGAGGCAAAACAGAAACTAAAGGATACCCCGTTTTACCTTTATACATTTCTAAATGCTGTAAAAACTTGGCTTCTGTTATAGCTCCCGTATCATTACCGCCAATATGGTCTATATTTATTCCGCGTCCTGGTGAAGATTTATAAGTAACCTCATAATGTGTTTTTACACGTGCAGGCCAGTTGTATTTATCATTTAACCAAACATCATTAGTTCTAGTTACGTCTGTAAATTTTGTAAAAAATATATCTGGCACATGAAATTCCATTTCTATAGTTGGGTCTATTGCTTTTGCTGCGCGATACAACTCTTTATGTATATGCAACATATCTGATTTTGTGTTGTAAGACATATCTATCTTAAACTTTTTTACCCCTATTTTATAAAACCTATATATAACTTCTGATGCATATTCAAAAATATCTGCTTTAGGGTTTAACCAACGTTCTGCAGTGGTTTTATTTACTTTTCCACTAGATGACCAACTACCTAGCATATCTGGGTATTTTTTGGCAATACTACTAGCGTGATGAATTTTAGGAAACGCAATCCAAAGTCCGGGTGTAAATCCTTTTTCATTAATCATTCCCATTGTTTTTTCAAAGTCTGGAAACTTTTTTGGGTCTGGATGCCAAGTACCAAAACCAGAATTTATAGTGCCATCAGGGAACTGGCCCCAACCATGATCTAAGGTCATTTTACCTTTTGGATACCCATACTCCACTATTTTATCTAAATAGTCCTTAACAAAGTTGTGCGTTAGTAAATTAAAATGTCCGTGCCTTTCTTTTGATACATATTTTTGTTCTACCCAAGTACAGTATTCAACATCACTCCAAAAACTAGGGTAGTTTGTAGTTAACGGCTTAAAATTAAGACGTTTCATCATTTCTCTGTTATACGCTTTCCAAGCTGCATCACCATCACCAGATTCTTTTATAAATAACTCCTGTCCTTCTGGTACGCTAATGGTTAGCGTTTCTAAACCATCAAAACTAAACGTACTATTTTCATAACCAAAAGTGGTCATAAAGCCCACAAATGCACCATTGGCATCTACAATAATGGGAGAGCCAGACATCCCTGAAGCTGCAATGGTAAACGGATTGTGTGTAAATGCGCTACTTTTATAATAATGAGCTCCGCCACCTTTTTCCTCTGGAGTAGATATACTATGATACGGACAAAACAAAGGTGCTTTAACTTTTAAAGTAACTTTTTCTATTGCACTAGATCCCTTTACTTTGCTAGCGGATAAGTAATCGTCTTCAGATTTTTCTACAGCAACTTTAGTTGTAGAAGAGCAACTTAATATACTTGCCCCAGCAACACCTAAGCCTGCTTTTTTAATAAAATTTCTTCTGTTAGCCATTTTCTTAAATATTAGTTTAGTTGATCTAAGTTTCTGGTTGGTTTAATTGTAGGATCTGCTGGTGCATCTACGTAATTCTTCATTTTTTTAAATCGAAGTTTACTAGACTTTTTTCTTTTTACAGGAACCCATTTTTTTAAATCGGTTACTATATGGTTGTACTTTTTGTTAGTAATTAAGTTTTTCCATTCTAACGGATCTTCATCTATATTATATAACTGTTCTGTTCCTGTAACAGTTGTCATATAATGCCATTTGCCTAGTAATACAGACGTACCATCTTGGGTAATAGTTATTCCTGGGTAGTCCCATTTTGCTTTGGGATTATCAATTAAGCTAGCAAAACTATGGCCGTCTAAATTTTGCTTTTGGGGTAAACCACTTAATTCTATTAACGTAGGGTACAAATCTATTAAGCTTACGTTTTTATCTACAACAATTGCCTTTTTCATACCAGGTACACGCACAAATAATGGTGTCTTTACGGCCTCTAACCAAGTTGTATTTTTAAGGTAACGTTGTTTTTCTCCCAAGTGCCAACCGTGATCTCCCCAAACCACAACAATAGTATTGTTAGCGTACTTGCTTTCTTCTAAAGCATCTACAACAATTCCTAAGCAAGCATCTACATAAGATATGCTTGCTAAGTATGCTCTAGTTGCCTCTTTTTCTAGTCTGTGTTTTTTAATCCATTTATATTCTCCTGTAGGCTTATATGCTATTTTGCCATCTACAGTTAAAATATCATCTAAGTCGGTTTCGTTTATAACAGGTGGTACTATATCATCAAGCTTATATAAATTAAAAAACTCTTGTGGCACTATCCAAGGCAAGTGAGGTTTAATAAAACCTACTCCCATAAAAAAAGGTTTATCAAAATCTCTTTGTAATTGCGACTTTGCCCAATCTGCTACATTATAATCTACGGTTTCTTTAAAAGTATCTGTGGTTGGTCCCCAACTTAGTTTTGCATTCTTGTTTTTAAAATTTTCATCTTTTACACCATTTATAATACCTGCCTTAGAAGAAGTATACTTGCTTTTATCTACAGGGTCGTTATTATACCTACGAGCACGTGCAAACTCATTAAACGCCCAATGACCAAAATCTGTTCCGTTTGCAGTACCGTGTTTGTGAAATATTTTACCGTTTGCTAATGTGTGGTATCCGTTTTTAGAAAAGTACTCTGGCAAGGTTGCATTCTGTTTTACAATATCTGAATACAACATATTATGTGCATTACCATAAACACCAGATGTACTTGGCAAAAAACCAGATAATAACGAGGATCTAGACGGTCCGCATATAGGAGCAGCACAAACAGCATTTTTAAACACCATTGCACCTTGTTTGGTAAACTTATCCATACTTGGTGTTATGGCTTGCTTATTCCCTTTTAAAGGAGAAACCCAATCATTAATATCATCTATTGCTATAAATAATATATTAGGTTGCTCCTTTTTATCTTGTGCTTTAGTATAAATACAAAAAAGTAAAAGTAAAACTGTAATTCTATTTTTCATTTTATAGGTGTTATTTAACACCACTAAATAATACATAAAAAAAGAGAATTGTGTCTGCTTTAGTTTAACAATTGTAGGTATGCGTTTAAAAGCATTATTTTAGCTTTTGCTGTAGTTGTTTTCTAAATTGAATTAGTATAGACTTACTTGCTTTGTCTTTAGCAATGTTTGTCCATTCGTTAGGATCTTTTTTATGGTTATATAATTCTTCAAAACCATCTGAATATACTGTATATCTGTAGTTATTATTACGCAAAGAGTGTATGCCTTTGGCCTTAGATGTTAAAGCTGTTTTACTCCATTTTGCATTAGGGTTTTGCAACAATTTTGCTATACTTACCCCTTCTAAATCTTTTTTCTCTGGAAGATTACAAATGTCTACTAAAGTTGGATAAACATCTAACAGAGATACAATTTTTGTACTAACACCTACATTTTTAAATCTAGGGTCTACCACTAGCAATGGTGTTTTTGCAGCACGCTCCCACAATACATTTTTAGACCAGTGTTCTTTTTCGCCTAAGTGCCATCCGTGGTCTCCCATTAAAACAATAATAGTATTATCTGCATATTTACTTTTTTGCAATGCATTTAGTACATGACCTACACAAGCATCTGCAAAAGAAATATTTGCCAAATAGGCTCTAACTGCTTGTTTCCAGTTATTAGATTCTAATACGGATTTATGTACTCCTTTTTTTGCCATATTGTATCCCATTCTACCAACATCATTTAAATCGTTTTCTAAAACAGTTGGCAATTTAATATCATCTAAATTGTACAAATCAAAATACTTTTTAGGCGCGTACCAAGGCAAGTGTGGTTTAAAAATACCACAAGCAACAAAAAATGGTTTTGTATGTTCTTTACTTATAAAATTTGCACAATACTCTGCCGACTTAAAGTCGTTATTATCCTCATCTTTTACATCTGTTGCGTACCAGTCAAAAGACCTTAAAAAAGAACCTTTAACTCCGTTTTCTTTTAAATTTAAATTATGAGTATGTCTATTTTCTTCTGACGGATATACAGTACCCGCGTTGCCTATTTTTTCTTGCTGAAAAGATCCTGGATCACTACCCTCTTTTGGTTCTTTGCCACCACCTCTTGCATTATGAAAAATTTTACCTGCCGCAGCAGTTTCATACCCGTTTTCTTCAAAATATTGTGGTAATGTTACTGTGCTTTCAAAACCTTCCATTTCTCTAAAAACTTCATTATTACCATAGACACCAGTAGTACTAGGCTGGTATCCAGTTAAAATACTGGTTCTAGAAGGGTTACACAATGGTGCAGAACAATAAGCATTTTTAAAAACCATACCCTTTGTCGCTAACGCATCTATATTTGGTGTAATGGCTTGTTGATTGCCGCCAAAGGCTCCTACCCAATCGTTTAAATCATCTACCATTATAAACAAAACGTTGGGTTGTTTTTTATTATTTTGGGCTGTTGCCATACCACAAATAAGTAGTAAACAGACTAGGATACTATTAATTTTTTTTCTCATTTTAAAAACTTATATTATTTAACTCTTATAGCTTCTTTTTCCGGGTTGTAATTGGGGTTTTGCTTCATCATTTGTGCTCCTACTGATGCTCTCCATTTCTCTAACTTCTTTTTCATTTTACGTACCTTGACTACATTAGTACTTGCAAGGTTTGTTGTTTCGTTAGGATCTGTAGTTAAGTTGTACAACTCTAATTTTCCGTCTTCAAAAAACTCTAGCAATTTCCAATTGTTATCTAAAATAGATCCATAAGGTTTTGTCCTGTGATAGTGTGGATAATGCCAAAACAAACTTTTTCGTTTTAATTTACTTTTTGCACCAGTAAGTATTGGTAAAAAAGACTCGCCATCTATTTCTTTAGCATTGTAATTTGTTACACCAACCATGTCTAAAATTGTAGGGTAAAAATCTATTCCCATAACCGGTACAGCAGATGTAGTGCCA
>NZ_JBDVAA010000062.1:0-42803 GCF_039943695.1 Cellulophaga sp.
ATATACCAATACATTTGCATACACATGATACATCTTCTATACAGGGAGCAATGTATTTAAAAGCTATAGAAGCAGGTGTAGATGTTGTAGATGTAGCACTAGGCGGATTGTCTGGTTTAACGTCTCAACCAAACTTTAATTCTCTAGTAGAAATGTTACGTTTTCACGAACGCGAAAATAAATTAGATACAGATAAGTTAGCAGAATACTCTAACTATTGGGAAACTGTACGTAATTATTACTACACGTTTGAGTCTGGACTAAAATCTGGTACAGGAGAAGTATATAAGCATGAGATTCCTGGAGGACAATATTCTAACTTAAAAGGACAAGCAATTGCTCTTGGTTTAGAGGATAAGTTTCCTGATGTAACAAAAATGTATGGAGAAGTAAATCAGCTTTTTGGAGATATTATAAAAGTAACGCCTAGCTCTAAAGTAGTAGGTGATATGGCGCAGTATATGATTAGTAATAATTTAACTGTGCAAGATGTTTTAGAAAAAGGAGATTCAATTTCTTTTCCTCAGTCTGTAATTAGTTTCTTTAAAGGAGATTTAGGTCAGCCTGTAGGAGGCTTTCCAAAAGAGCTTCAAAAAATAATTTTAAAGGACCAAGATGCATATACAGAAAGACCAAATGCACATTTAGAACCTATAGATTTTGATAAAGAGTTTAAGTCTTTTAAGCGTAAATTTAGAAAAGGTATGGGTAGAGATTTAGAAATGACAGATTTCTTGTCTTACAAGCTATATCCAAAAGTATTTACAGATGCTTATAACAACCATGTTAAATATGGTAATGTTATGAACATACCAACAAAGAACTTCTTTTATGGTATGGAAGTAGGTGAAGAAATTATAGTAGAGCTAGATCGTGGTAAAAACGTGCTAGTATCATTAATGTTAAAAGGCGAACCTGATGAAAACGGAAACGTAAGCATATTCTTTAAAATTAACGGACAGCTACGTAATGTTATGGTTAAGGATAAGGCAATAAAAGTTGTTAAAGCTCAAAATATTAAAGCTGATAAAGAAAATGATAAAGAAGTAGGTGCTCCACTGCAAGGTTTATTATCTAATGTTTTAGTTAAAAAAGGAGAAGAGGTTAAAAAGAACCAGCCTTTATTTGTAATTGAAGCTATGAAAATGGAAACTACCGTTACCGCAACAGCAGAAGGTGTTGTAGATAAAGTGCATTTATCTGGTGGTTCCTTAGTAAATTCTGATGATTTAGTGCTAGTACTTAAATAGCGATTGTAGCTTTGTAAAATAATAAACACCATTCTTCTTGCTGTAGAAGAGTGGTGTTTTTTTAATTTTTATCTAACAAAGTGTATTACTGTAATAAATAATTATGAGTTAACACGTATAAAATATAAGCCCTAAAATCTATTCTTAGACTTTAGGGCTTATATGTAATTAATTATTTAGTATTTAAAATCTATATCCAATACTTAAACCAGCACGTACGCCAGCCCAAGGACCATCTAAATCTATTTCTGCGCCATTAGCATCAACTTTATACTCTGTATCTACTAAAGGAATATCTGTGTCTTGTAAAGTTTCTAATAATGCATCTTGTTCGTTCTGAGATAAAACTCTAGATGACACACCTTTTAAATTTCCATTACTAGATCCAATATGCGGACCAGCAATCCACCAGTCTAAAACAAGGTTACTTCCTAAGTTAAACTGAGATCCAATTAATAAGCCAAAAGTACTCCCTTTAATAGTACCGCTAGTAGTTAAAGTTTCTGTTCCACCACCATCTGCATCATAGCTAAAGTTCACATTTTTAAAAGTGTATTTAGATGCTCTAAAAAATGGAGCTAAATAAAAGCCTTTTCCATATCCTTTTTTTCCTGTATAAATACGTACTTCTGGTGTAAAACTAGAGTAGCTCATTTTACCATTGTTAACAATGTTAGACAAGTCATCATCTTCGTCTTCATCAACAAAAGAACTTCCAAAAGGAATACCACCTTCAGGTATTGTACCATAAGATAATGCAACAGAAAAAGTTTTGTTTAAAACTCTTTCGTACTGAAACTGAAAGTTTCTAAAGACCAAACTTGTTAAACTAAGTTTAGCAATGTTTTTTTTGTCTTGATACTCTAAAGTAGACTGTTCTTCATTATTAGCTTGTTCAGTAGGTTCTAATTCTTGTGCATACGTAAAACATGTAACAGATAAGAATGTAGTAAGTAGTAAAATTTGTTTTTTCATTATTTGTTTTTAAATTGATTAAATAAAACTATTTCCGTAGGAAATTATTGCAATAATATGACTTTATTTTTTAAAATTTTACTTTAAATTACTACTAACGTATTTTTTTGTAAAAAAAGAAAAGCCCTGAAAATCATAAAGATCTCAGGGCTTTTGCATATAAAAACTAGTGGGGTTATTTCTTATTTTGCTGATCCTTAATGGTTTCAGAGTCAATATCAAATTTGTTAGTGTTTATATTGGTGTTCCCAGTAGGGTTTGTAGGGTTTGTTTGTTTTACTTTTCTTTTTAATCTCTTATCTTCAATAATTCCCATGTCATTTTATTTTTTAAGTTCAAGGTTAATATACAAGATAACTTATAGTTTCTCAGTTAATATACTTCTAAGTCTTTGTTAATGAGTGTTAAATGGCTTTTTGTATATTTTTTACTAAACTATTTAAACTACGTATTACATACTTTACTTTTTGTTAGTTTTGCAGTCTTTAAAATATACAGATGATTACAGTAGATAATATTGCAGTAGAATTTAGTGGAACAACCTTATTTAGTGGTGTAAATTTTGTTATTAATGAAAATGATAAAATAGCACTTATGGGAAAAAACGGTGCAGGTAAATCTACAATGATGAAAATTGTTGCCGGTAAACAAAAGGCTACTAAAGGCAAAGTTAGTTGTCCTAAAGATACTGTAATAGCTTACTTGCCTCAGCATTTACTTGCAGAGGATAATTGTACGGTTGTAGAGGAGGCTTCTAAGGCTTTTAGTCACGTTTTTACAATGAGAGACCGTATGGACTTTTTAAACAAAGAGCTAGAGACAAGAACAGATTATGAGAGTGATGCCTATATGAAGATTATAGAAGAGGTATCTGAGCTTGGAGAGCAATATTATGCCTTAGAAGATGTAAATTATGATGCTGAGGTAGAAAAAGCATTAAAAGGCTTAGGTTTTAGGTCGGAAGATTTTACAAGACAAACAAGTGAGTTTAGTGGTGGTTGGCGTATGCGTATAGAACTTGCAAAAATACTACTGCAAAAGCCAGACTTAATTTTGTTAGATGAGCCAACAAACCATATAGATATAGAATCTGTAATTTGGTTAGAAGACTTTTTAGTAAACAAAGCAAAAGCTGTAATGGTAATATCACATGACAGGGCTTTTATAGACAATATTACTAATAGAACCATAGAGGTTACTATGGGTAAAATTTACGACTACAAGGCAAATTACTCTCACTATTTGCAATTAAGAGAAGAGCGTAGAGCACACCAAATAAAAGCATATGAAGAACAGCAGAAGTTTATAGAGGACAATATGCGTTTTATAGAGCGGTTTAAAGGAACGTATTCCAAAACAAATCAGGTTACATCTAGAGAACGTATGTTAGAAAAACTAGATATTATAGAGATTGATGAAGTAGATAATTCGGCTTTAAGGTTGTCATTCCCATCAGCGCAACGTTCTGGAGATTACCCTGTAACTGTTGAAGATTTAACCAAAACATACGGAGATCACACTGTGTTTAAAAACGCAAGTATGTCTATCTCCAGAGGAGAAAAAGTATCTTTTGTAGGTAGAAACGGAGAAGGTAAATCTACAATGATAAAATCTATCTTGGGAGAAATAGAGTACGAAGGTAAGTGTAGTTTAGGGCACAATGTGCAAGTAGGTTACTTTGCTCAAAACCAAGCTTCATTACTAGATCCAGATTTAACTATTTTTCAGACGGTAGATGAGGTTGCTAAAGGAGATGTACGTACGCAAATAAAAAATATTTTGGGTAGGTTTATGTTTAAAGGTGATGATGTAGATAAAAAAGTAAGTGTACTATCTGGAGGTGAAAAAACAAGGTTAGCAATGGTAAAACTATTGTTAGAACCGGTAAACCTTTTAATATTAGATGAGCCTACAAATCATTTAGATTTAAAGTCTAAAGATGTTTTAAAAGAAGCATTGTTAGATTTTGATGGTACTTTAATACTAGTTTCTCACGACCGTGATTTTCTACAAGGGTTAGCAGAAAAAGTATTTGAGTTTAAAGATCAACGTGTAATAGAACATTTTGAAACTATTGATGCCTTTTTAGAACGTAATAAGATTAAAAACATAAAAGACATCGATTTAAAAAAATAGCGATTGTTTTTAATTTTTGATACAAGTCCTAAACATTATATTTAATTATATTGTTTAGGGCTTTTTTTATTGTATATATTGAATGGTTGTACAATTTATAAGTTGAATAACACTTTTAATGTTAATTATTTGTTTATGAGCTAGTTGTGTGTTTTGTTTAAACTTGTATTAACAATAGTAACTTTTTATTAATACTTACTTAATGCGTGTTAATGTTTGTGTAACATTATTATAAAGTAGCCGCACTTTTAGCTTAACAATAGCTATATAGTTTTGGGCAACTTAAAAACACACAATGAAAAAGAATTACTATTTTATTTTATTATTACTAACAGTATGTACTGTTGCGGCACAAAACAAAGGAAATCTTAACGGGCAAGTAGTAGATGAAACAGGAGCTCCTGTAATTGGAGCTAATGTGGTTATACAGAGCATTTCTATGGGCGCGGTTACAGATGAATCTGGAGCTTATAAAATTGATGACTTAGTCTATAAAACATATACAGTTACAGTATCTTACTTAGGGTACAAGAATATAAAAAAATCAGTAACAATTTCTACCCCAAATACTACAGTAAATTTTAAATTAAAGGAACCTTCTTTTCAGTTGGATGGTTTAGTGGTTACAGCACAAAAAAGAGAGCAGTTAAATAAAGATGTGCCAATTGCAATTACCTCTTACGGTAGTGAGTTTATAAACAATCAAGGTACGTTTGAGTATGATACTTTTTCAGATTATGTACCAGGTTTGCAAATCCAAATTCAAAGTGTAAATAACCCGGGCATTGTTGTAAGGGGTATTACTAGTGATAGCGGTGACTCTAGAGTAGAGCCAAGAGTTTCCGTTTTTCAAGACGGAGTGTCTATTAGTAAATCTCGTGGTTCTGTTGTAGAGCTGTTTGATATAGAACGTGTAGAGGTTTTAAAAGGCCCACAAGGAACTCTTTTTGGTAGAGGGGCGCAAATTGGAGCAATGCACATTATTCAAAATAAAGCTAAAAATGAGACTTCTGCTTCTTTAAAAACAGGTATTGGTAATTACAATCAGTTTTTAGTAAACGGTTATGTAAATACTCCTTTGGTAAAAGATAAGTTATTTGCTCGTGTAGCTGCAATTTACAATAGAAGAGATGGGTATATAGAAAACCTTTCTGGAGGAGACCTAAATGGTAAAGAAACTTTGGCACTTAGAGGTTCTTTAAAATATATGATTAGTGATAATACTACGTTTGATTTTATTGCAAATTGGCAACAAGATACACCTCCAGGTACTTCTTTTAAAAGTGGAACTTTTGCTCCTTTAGGAGGCGATTTAAATCCTAACTCTTTTGCAGACTTAGAGCGTGGTAAAGAACTGGGTTTAGACCGTACAGTTTATGGTTTTACAGGAATTTTAAAGTCGTCACTTAATGACAAGTGGGATGTAACTTCTATTTCTGCATACCGAAAATTTAACTCAGATGAAGCCTTTGATGCAGATGGTACAGCAGCACCAGTTTTATTTTTTAGAGAGGTTGCAGAAGGAGAACAATTTAGTCAAGAAGTACGTTTTAATTTTGATAATGATGATAAATTATCTGGTTTTGTGGGAGCAAATTTCTTTTATGAAAACGGATCACAAGCAGTACCTTTTGAGGTTAATGAGCAAAGTTACCTAGCGCTTTTAGTAGCTACAGATGCTTTGGTAGTAAACGGTGTACCTACTTTGTTCCCTAACATTCCTAATGATCCTGGCAGTTTTGGACCATTGGCAGGTGCTCCATTATTACCTTTTAATAGCGAAAACTCTATTAATTACGGAGAAAATTATTCTGGTGATATTTTTGCAGATGCTTCTTATGATGTTACAAATAAGCTAACTCTTACATTAGGACTAAGAGCAACCTTAGAAAACAGTAACGCAGGTTTAGAAGTTATAAATGCAGATAATCCAGGGGTGTTAGGTAACTTTTTAGGAGCTTATCCTAACAACTTATTTACGCCAACAAATGGAAAAATTACAGCTAGTGAAACATTTACATCTGCAGTAGGTAGGTTTGCAGTTAATTATGATTTAAGTGATGCGGTAACTGTTTTTGGTAATGTTGCACGCGGAAGAAGACCAAATGTAATTAATGTATCAGCTACAGAAGTAAATGTGTTGTCAGACGAAACTGTTTGGTCTTATGAGTTAGGACTAAAATCATTAATGTTAGACAATAAACTACAGTTTGATGTAAATGGGTACTTTTATGACTACAGTAACTTTCAAACAACAATAGCACGTTTAGACGAAACAGATGGTTTGGTAATACTTCCTAATGATAGTGGTAGTGCAACTGCATTAGGTTTTGAGGCTGCTATGCAGTATCAGTTTGCAAAGAGCAGTTCTTTCTTTGCTAATTACGGTTATATAGATGCTTCTTTTGACGATGAAGATTCAGACGGTAACCCACAGCAATTGGCAGGAAATACGTTTAGGTTAACACCAGAACATTCTTTCTCTGCAGGGTTTAATATCAACCCTACATTAAATGATAAAGTTGCTGTGTTTTTAAGGCCAACATACACTTACAAGTCCAAAGTATTTTTTGAGGAAACTAATTTACCAAACATATCTCAAGATGGTTATGGTTTACTAAACATTAGAGCAGGTGTAACCATACAAGATAAATATGAGATTAGTTTGTATGCAACTAATGTTTTAGACGAGGAGTTTATTATAGATGCTGGTAATACAGGTGGTGCTTTTGGTATACCAACTTTTATTGCTGGTCCTCCTGCATTTTACGGATTGCAATTGTCTGTAAATTTTTAAACTAAATAATTAAAAAACAATTAAATGAAAAATAAAAATACATATATTCTTTCTTTATTTCTAGTATTTGCGTTTTTTGCAACCGCACAAAAAGGGGCAAAAATGCAAAAACTAAAAGAGTTAGAGAAAAATATACAAATAGAGGAGAGTAATGTTGTTGGTCTTAAGAAAGATAATGAAGCACATATTATATGGTCAGACGATTATAAGTATAAAAAATCTCCTATAGCTTTTGTGTATTTGCACGGTTTTGGAGCTAGTTATGCAGAAGGTGAGCCAGTAATGTCTCAGTTATCTACTCACTTTAAAGCAAACACCTATATGGCTCGTTTAGAGGAGCACGGAATTTACAGAGATAATACGTTTGAAAACTTAACACCTGAGAATTACATTGCATCTGCAAAACAAGCAATTGCTTATGGCAAACTGTTAGGAGATGAGGTTATTGTAATTAGCACATCTACAGGTGGTACATTAAGCTTGGCAATAGCAGCAGAAGATAAAGATATAAAAGCGTTGGTTTTGTATTCTCCGTTTATAGATTTGCTTAACCCAGCAATGAAAGCAGTAATACAACCAGGAGGAAAAGAGCAATTTATCAAGGCTTTAGGAGGTACAATGCAAGTGCAAAAACGTCCAGAATTAGAAGCAAAATATTGGTCTACCAACTATCACATAAATGGCTATATTTCATTAATTACTATGCTTACAAATACAATGACAACAGAAACTTTTTCAAAAGTCACTTGTCCTGTGTTTTTAGGATACTATTATAAAAATGAAGAAGAGCAAGATAAAGTTGTTTCTGTGCCAGCAATGCAAGTAATGTTTAATGCTCTAGGAACGCCAGAAGAAGATAAAACTAAAATGGCTTTTCCAAGAAGTGGAAATCACGTTATAGCAAGTGATATTAGATCCAAAGATTGGGAAGGTGTGTATTTAAATACAGTTGACTTTTTAAATAAAATTATAAAATGAAATTAAAAATAGTTATTTGCGGGCTTATTGGCCTTGGTTTTATGGCTTGTAAGCAGAGCGATAAAAAGAAAGAAAAAAAAGAAGACACAGCTCCGGTTGAAGAAACAGTAGTAACTTATAATTTTGATTTAGAAGGTCACCGTGGTGCTAGAGGTTTAATGCCAGAGAATAGCATACCAGCTTTTACAAAAGCAATAGAATTGGGTGTAAATACTATTGAGCTAGATTTGGCTGTAACTAAAGATAAACAAGTTTTGGTATCTCATGAGCCTTATTTTAATCCGCTTTTTTGTATGGATTCTCTTGGGCAAACTATTGCTAAAAAAGATTCGATTGCATTAAATATTTATGAGCATACGTACAAGCAAACTCAAAAATACGACTGTGGTAGTATGGGTAACGTTAAGTTTCCAGAGCAAGAAAAACAGTTTGTAACTAAACCTTTATTGTTAGATGTTATAGCTCTTGCAGATTCTTTAACAGCAGGTAATGCAACACCAATAAAATATAATATAGAAATTAAGAGTTTACCAGAGGGAGATGGTATTTATCACCCTAATCCAAAAGATTTTTCTGATTTAGTTATAGCGACTATTAAAGATAAAATTGCTGTAGAAAATGTAGTGCTACAAAGTTTTGATTTTAGAGTGTTGCAATATTTACATCAAAATTATCCAGAGTACACATTGGCTGCTTTGATATATAAAGATGATGTAAAAACTAATTTAGATACATTAGGGTTTGTACCACAAATATATAGTCCGTTACATAGTATGTTATCTAAAGAAGTTATAGCAGAACTACACTCTAAAAATATGAAAGTTATTCCTTGGACAGTTAATAATGAGACTGATATGGAAAACCTATTAGCAATGGGAGTAGATGGTTTAATTACAGATTACCCTAACAAGGCTATACAATACAGAAAATAATAACCAAAAACTAAAAAGCTGTTTCATAGTTGAAACAGCTTTTTTTATGCTTAAGAAAATAAATTTTTATCTTATTTTTTGTACAAATTCTTTAATGGTATCTACACCATTTTCTGTTAGGTGTTTTATAAATGCAGAGCCAATAATTGCACCTTTTGCATCTTCTGTTGCTTGTGTAAATGTCTCGTTGTTGTTAATACCAAAACCAACAATTTGTGGGTTTTTAAGTTGCATGCTAGCTATGCGTTTAAAATAAGCAGTTTGCTCATCTCCAAAGCCAGATTTAGACCCCGTTACACTAGCAGAACTTACCATATAAATAAAGGAATCAGAGGCTTCATCAATTTGCTTAATACGCTCGTTGCTAGTTTGTGGTGTAATTAAAAAGATGTTTTTTAAATTGTACTTTTTAAAAATAACTTCGTATTCATCCTGGTAAACAGCCAAAGGTAAATCTGGCATAATTAAACCGTCTATACCAATTTCTGCACATTTTTTGCAAAAGGCTTCAACTCCATATTGTAACATTGGGTTAAAATATCCCATAACAATTAGAGGTATAGAAACTGTTTTACGTATATCTTTTAATTGCTCAAAAAGTAAGTTGGTGGTCATACCATTTTTAAGCGCAATTGTAGAGCTGTTTTGTATGGTTGGTCCATCTGCTAGTGGATCACTAAAAGGCAATCCAATTTCAATCATATCTATACCGCTGGCTTCTAAACCTTCAATTATTTTAACTGTGTTGTTCAGCTCTGGGTAACCTGCTGTAAAGTACAATGAAAGAAGTTTTTTATCTTCTTGCATTTTCTGATTAATTCTATTCATTATACAATTTTATAAATTAAAATATTTGATGTAATTATCTAAATCTTTATCACCACGGCCAGATAAACTTAGTACAACTACATCGTCTGGTTTAAAAGTTTTATGTTTAAAAATTGCTAAAGCGTGGCTACTTTCTATAGCAGGTATAATACCTTCTAATTTGGTTAATTCCAAGCCAGATTGCATAGCCTCATCATCTGTGGCAGAGTAAAATTCTCCTCTTCCAGATTTATATAAATGTGCGTGTAATGGTCCCACACCTGGGTAATCTAAACCAGCAGAAATAGAGTAGGGCTCTGTAATTTGTCCGTCTTGCGTTTGCATTAATAAAGTTTTACAACCGTGTATAACACCTTCTTTTCCAAGAGCAGATGTAGCAGCGCTTTCGCCAGAATTTACTCCTTTTCCAGCAGCTTCTACAGCAATAATGCCAACTTCTTCTTGATGCAAAAAGTGATAATATGTACCAGCAGCATTACTACCACCACCAATACATGCAACTACATAATCCGGATTTTCGCGTCCTTCTTTTTCTTTTAGCTGCCATTTTATTTCTTCAGATATTACAGATTGAAACCTAGTAACCATATCTGGATAAGGATGCGGTCCAATTGCAGAACCAATAATATAATGGGTGTCTACAGGATTGTTAATCCAATCACGAATAGCTTCATTAGTAGCATCTTTTAATGTTTTACTACCAGAAAGAGCAGGTCTTACTTCTGCTCCAAGCATTTTCATACGTGCTACGTTTGGTGCTTGGCGAGCAATATCAATCTCTCCCATATAAACAACACAATCCATACCCATTAGTGCGCAAACTGTAGCTGTAGCAACACCGTGTTGGCCAGCACCAGTCTCTGCAATAATACGTTGTTTGCCTAGTTTTTTAGCCATTAAAATCTGACCGATAGTATTATTTACCTTGTGTGCACCTGTGTGGTTAAGATCTTCTCTTTTTAAATAGACTTTTGTATTGTACTTCTCAGACAATCTTTTTGCAAAGTACAAAGGAGATGGCCTGCCTACGTAATCTTTTAAAAGCTGATCAAACTCTGCTTTAAAGTCGGGCTCTGCCATAACTTTAAGGTAATTTTGACGTAGGTTTTCTACGTTAGGATATAACATTTCTGGAATATAGGCACCGCCAAATGTTCCGTAATATCCTTTTTCTGTTACATTATAATTCATCTGAATTAGTGTTAAGTATTAAGTACTTAGTTTAGATACTTAATGCTGTTTTAAATTCTTTTAATTTTTCAATATTCTTTAATCCTGGTTCTGTTTCAAAACTACTATTTACATCTAGTACAACACAGTATTTAGATGCAGGTGTGTGTAAAAATGCTTTAATCTTATCTGCATCTTTTATACCAATACCACCACTTAAAAAGTAAGGTTTTGTAGATGTGTAATTTTCTAAAACAGACCAGTTAAATGTATAGCCGTTGCCGCCAGGTAGTTTACCTTTTGTGTCAAATAAAAAGTAATCGCATACTTTTTCAAAAGGAGCAAGAATGCTAAAATCAAAACTATCTTTAATAGAAAAAACTTTTATTATTTGTGGTTGTTTACCTTTTAATCCCAAATTAGAATTTCGCAAGCCTTTACAAAATTCAGGAGACTCTTTACCGTGTAATTGTACAATATCTAAATTATACTGGTTTATACGATCTACAACATAATCCAAATCAGCATCAACAAAAACACCAACTTTTTTAATGTTTTTAGGAATGTTACCCATTTCACCATTAAAAAACCGAGAAGAAGGCTCCCAAAATATAAAACCTAGAAAATCTGGTTGCAATGTAGCAATAGCCTCCATATTTTCTAGATACTTCATACCGCAAACTTTTAGTTTCATTAGGCTAAAGATTTAATAAAATTGGTAGCACTATCGCCAGGATTATCAGTTTTCATAAAATTTTCACCTATTAAAAAGCCTTTGTAACCATAGGGTTGTAATTCTTTAATAGCTTCTATGTTACTAATGCCACTTTCAGATACTTTAACAAAATCATTAGGTATTAATTTAGATAGAGATTTACTAGTATCTAAACTCACCGTGAACGTTTTTAAATTACGATTATTTACACCTAACATATCTAAACTAGGCATAATAGATTTGTGCAACTCTTCCTCGTTGTGTACTTCCAATAAAACATCTAAGTTTAAGCTTTTAGCAAACTCAGAAAATTGTTTTATTTCATCTCTAGTAAGTATGGCAGCAATTAGTAAAATAACATCTGCGCCATAGGCTTTTGCTTCTAGTATTTGATATTCATCTATAATAAATTCTTTACGTAGTAATGGCATTTGCACTGCAGCTCTAGCGGTTAACAAGTCATCTAAAGAGCCACCAAAGTATTTACCATCTGTTAAAACAGACATACCGCAAACACCAGCATTTTGGTAACCAGTAGCAACATCTTGTACAGATAGGCTATTATTTATGACTGCTTTTGATGGTGATCTTCTTTTATGTTCTGCAATAATACCAGAACTACTATTTTTTAATGCTGTAGCTAAAGAATTAGTAGGGCTGTTAAATAAAACTGAAGCTTCTAATTGAGGTACAGGAATAAGAGATTTTCTTAAATCTACCTCCTTGCGTTTGTCGCGTACTATTTTTTCTAAGATATCCATTTATGCACTTAGCTTTTGTAATTTTTTTAATGCTTCTAATCCTTTACCGCTACGCAAAGATTCTTGCGCCATTAAAAAGCCTTCTTTAGGTGTAATATTTTGTACTGTAGCAATTGCAATACCTGCATTGGCACAAACAACATTGTTTTGTGGATCTGTACCTTTACCACTTAAAATGTCTACAAATATTTTTGCAGAAGCCTCTACTGTATCGCCACCAACAATATCAGATTGTTTAATTTGCTGTACTCCAAAATCTTCTGGTTTAAGCATATTTTCTGATAGGCGTGATATTGTTTTTGTATTGCCGGTTAAGCTAATTTCATCATAACCATCTAAGGCGTGTAAAACAGTAAAGTTTTTGTCTGTATTTTGATAAAGATACCCATACATTCTTGCTAATTCTAAATTGAAAACACCTACCATTTGGTTTTTAGGAAAAGCAGGGTTTACCATTGGGCCCAGCATATTAAAGAATGTTTTAACAGCTAACTCTTTACGTATTGGCGCAACATTTTTCATTGCAGGGTGAAAAAGCGGCGCGTGTAACACGCAAATACCAGCTTCATCTATAGTTTTTTCTAAAAAGTCAGCGTCATTACTAAATTTAATTCCTAAAGACTCCATTACATTACTACTACCACATTTACTAGACACACCGTAATTGCCGTGTTTAGTAACTTTAATACCGGCACCAGCAGTAACAAAAGAAGCAAGCGTAGAAATATTAAAAGTGTCTTTACCATCGCCACCGGTACCGCATAAATCTATGGGATTATAGGCAGATAAATCTACCGCCAAACATAGCTCTAGTAATGCATCTCTAAAACCTTCTAACTCTTCAATAGTAACGCTGCGCATCATATAAACAGTTAAAAAAGCTGCAATTTGACTTGTGTTATAATCGCCTTTGGCTATGTTAACCAAAACATTTTTGGCATCTTCTTTAGAAAGAATTTCGTGATTAATTAATCTATTTAATATTGTTTTCATTTTTATTTTTTTAATTGAATAAGTAAATTTTACAAACTGTTTATTTTACTTATTTACCCAATTTTTTAGCATTTGTTTGCCTTCTGGTGTTAAAACAGATTCTGGATGAAACTGTACAGCGTTAACATCATAAACCTTATGGCGTAAAGACATTATTTGTCCGTTTTCATCTACAGAAGTAGCTTCTAAAACCTCTGGTAAATCTGGGTTTACAACCCAAGAATGGTAGCGCCCAACCTTTAATTCTTTGCCTAAACCTGCAAATAAAACATCGTCTTTTGTTACTGTAATTGTAGTAGCAATACCGTGGTAAACTTGCTCTAAATTAATTAAAGAACCGCCAAAAACTTCACCAATGGCTTGTTGACCTAAACAAACACCTAAAATGGTTTTAGTTGGAGCGTATGTAGCAATAATTTGTTTTAGTAAACCTGCTTCATCCGGAATCCCAGGACCTGGAGAAAGTACTATTTTTTCAAAAGCATCTACTTCTTCAAGTGTAAGTTGGTCGTTTCGTTTTACTGTAACATCACAATCTAAATCTTCTAGGTAGTGCACTAAATTGTATGTAAAACTGTCGTAATTATCTATAACTAGTATTTTTTTCATTGTCTTAAATATTCTCAGCTATTTCTAAAGCTTTGGTTAGTGCTCCTAATTTGTTGTATGTTTCTTGTAGTTCGTCTTTTGGGTTAGATGCGGCAACTAAACCAGCACCAGCTTGGTAGTGTAATTGATGGTTTTTACTTAAAAAAGTTCTAATCATTATAGCGTGATTAAAATTCCCATTAAAATCCATAAAACCAATGGCGCCACCGTAGTATCCACGACTAGTTTTTTCATATTTTTCTATAAGTTGCATAGCCATATGCTTAGGCGCACCGCTTAAAGTACCAGCAGGAAAAGTGTCTGCAACAACCTTCATTGTAGGTATGTTATCTTTTTTAATACCTGTAACTTTAGATACCAAATGTATTACGTGAGAGAAAAACTGAACCTCTCTATAGTTTTCTACGGTAACTGTGTTTCCGTTTCTACTTAAATCGTTTCTGGCTAAATCTACCAGCATAACGTGTTCACTGTTTTCTTTGTCGTCTTCTGTTAATTCTTTGGCAATAATTGCATCTTTTTCATCGTTACCTGTACGTTTAAAAGTACCAGCAATTGGGTGAATTTCTGCCTTACCATCTTTTACAATAATTTGTGCCTCTGGCGAGCTACCAAATATTTTAAAATCTCCATAATCAAAATAAAATAGGTAAGGAGATGGGTTTACAGAGCGTAAAGCGCGGTATACATTAAATTCGTCTCCTTTAAATTCCTGAGAAAACCTTCTAGATAAAACAAGTTGAAAAACGTCTCCACGCTGGCAATGCTTTTTAGCTAAATCTACTTGGTCTAAAAACTCTTTATCTGTTAAGTTAGAAGTTGCTTCGCCTTCTTTTGCAAAGTTATACGTAGCAAAGTTTCTAACATTTAATAATTGTTCTATTTCTGGTATGTTATTTTCTGTATTGTAGGTGTGTGCAAATATGTAGGCTTCATTTTTAAAATGATTAATAGCAATTACATTTTTATATACCGCATAATACATATCTGGTATAATAACAGAATTATCTTTTTTAGTAATGTTTATGTCCTCAAAATAACGAACAGAATCATAAGCCATATAGCCAAAAAGGCCATTGTTTATAAATTTAAAGTCGTTATTGTTAGAGCTAAATTTATTGCTAAAATTGTGTAATACTGTTGCTACATCTACACTACTGTCTATAGTTGTAGCAGTACTAGTACCATCTGGGTAATTCTCTAAAATAGTTTCATTTTCTATCTTTATAGATGCAATAGGATTGCAGCAGATATAGGAAAAACTATTATTATTTGCGTGGTAGTCGCTACTTTCTAATAAAATACTATTAGGAAATTTATCTCTAATTTTTAAGTACATACTAACAGGAGTAATGGTGTCTGCCAGTATTTTTTTGTAGTGCGATGTTAGATTGTATTTCATTTTAACTTTAAATTTTTAAATAAAAAAAAGGCTTGTCGTGATAGACAAGCCTTTTATGTATATTGTTACAATGGTGCTTTGCTCACGACGTTTGACGTAAGTTGTTCCACCACCATATGTTAGTTGTTATTTTCATTAGGTCAAATATATAAAGGAATTTTATAATACCCAACAAGAGTTGCATAAAAAATAAAAAACCTCACAAAAGTGAGGTTTAAAACATTTATTGGTTTTGTTTTATTTAGAATTGTAAATCTACAACAAGATCAAAATCGTCATAAATAGCTTTGTCTCCTAAGTTTTCAATAAAACTACCAGACTTGTATTTAATGTCAAAGTCTGTTCTGTCTATTTTTAAGCTAGCTGTTGCTTTGCTACCATATACAGATATTGTAAAGTCTACAGGTTTTGTAATGTTTTTTATTGTTAGATTACCTTTTGCTGCATATGCATTTTTACCTGTTGCTTTACCAACTGTAAAAACTAGTTTAGATGTTGTGTTTTTTTCTGTGCTAAAGAAATCATCAGACTTTAAGTGTCCTTCTAATTTTCCTTTCATTCCACCTTCTAAATCTGTAACTGTTAAAGTTGTCATATCTACAACAAATTCACCAGCAGATAGTTTATCATTTTTAAAAACTAAAGAACCGTCTTTAAATTTTAAAGTTCCTTCATGAGAACCAGTTACTTTGTATCCTTTCCAGGTGATTTTACTAGACTCTGTATTAATTTTTTTCTCTTGAGCTGTTAATGAAGCAACAGAAAATACTAATGCTAAAATACTAATTGATAATTTTTTCATAATTCTTGTTTTTATTTGTTTTAATTGTCTGTATTTAATTTATTTAAAAGTTTATTTAAGGATATTAAGTCTTCTTGTGTAACATTTTTTAATAGTAACTCTTCCATATTTAGCATGGCTTTACTCATTTTAACCAACTCATCTTTCCCTTTTTTAGTGATGTAAATTTCTATTTTTCTTCTGTTATCAGGGCAAATACTTCTTTTAACTAGTTTTTTTAGAATAAGTTTATCTACTAATCTTGTAGTGTTGCTCATTTTAGAAACCATACGTTCGTTTAAAGTACTAAGGTTAGCAGCTTTTCCGTTTTGGCCTTTTAAAATGCGTAATACATTAAATTGCTGTACAGAAACATCAAAAGGTTTTAAGGCTTCTGTTGTTTTTTCAGAGATGTGCTGGTGTACTAAAGTCAAATGAATAATTGTTTTACCTTCTAGAGGTAATGGCTTATTCGTTTTTAAAATTTTATCTACATCCATGTTGC
This sequence comes from Cellulophaga sp., assembly GCF_039943695.1. Taxonomy (NCBI): domain Bacteria; kingdom Pseudomonadati; phylum Bacteroidota; class Flavobacteriia; order Flavobacteriales; family Flavobacteriaceae; genus Cellulophaga; species Cellulophaga sp. The sequence goes on from NZ_JBDVAA010000062.1 coordinate 16,833, forward strand.
TACAATAATTGTATATACAAATGTATGTAATTTTTATTTTAATTACTTTTGAAAAAAAATATTTAATATGGATTTAACACAACAAGAGTGGAGCGCAAAAATGGCAGAGGATGCCAACGCTTTTATATTAGACGTAAGAACTGAAGATGAAATAGCTGAAGGTATTATACCAAATGCAGTAAATATAGACATTTACAAAGGTCAAGGTTTTATAGATGAACTTGAAAAATTAGACAAAACTAAAACATACTATGTGTATTGCAGATCTGGTAACCGCAGTGGGCAGGCTTGTGCAATTATGAATAGCATTGGTTTTGAAAACGCTTATAATTTAGAAGGCGGTTTTATGAATTGGGAAGGTGAAGTTGCTGAGCAATAGGCTTGTTAACTTTCTTTTGTTTACTTTAGTAAGCAAACAATTTTAATATAGTTATGCGTGAAGACCTTTTACATTTTATATGGAAATATAAAAAAATACAATTAAAAGGCTTGCAAACAACAAAGGGAGATGCAATTACAATTACGTCTGTTGGCACGCATAACTATAATGAAGGGCCAGACTTTTTTAATGCGCAATTAAAAATAGGAAACCAGCTTTGGGCAGGTAATGTAGAAATACACATAAACGCATCAGACTGGTATGTCCACAATCATGAGAAAGATAAAAATTACGATAATGTAATTTTACACGTTGTTTGGCAAGAAGATGCTACAGTTTTTAGGCCAGACAACTCAGAAATTCCTACGCTTGTTTTAAAAGACTATATTCCTTTACATATTTTAAATAATTACAAGCAATTATTTTCTTCACAGAACCAAAAATTTATCAATTGCGAAAAAGACGTAGCGACAGTAGATTCTTTTTTAATGCAAAATTGGTTAGATCGTTTGTATTTTGAGCGTTTAGAGCAAAAATCAATCTTAATACAACAACTTTTAACAGATTCTAATAACAATTGGGAGCATGTGCTTTTTGCTTTATTGATGAAAAATTTTGGCTCTGCAATAAATGGAGAGTCGTTTTTGCAACTTGCAAAAAATATAGATTTTAGTGTTTTTAAAAAAGTAAGTGTAAAACCATTACAAGCAGAAAGCCTTTTATTTGGTATGTCTGGTTTGTTACAAAATGATGAAATTTTAGATAACTACTATTTAGAGTTGAAAAAAGAATATGCTTTTTTAGCACATAAATTTAATTTTACTATTTATGATCAGGTTTCAGTAGCTTTTTTTAAATTAAGACCAACCAATTTTCCTACAATACGTTTATCTCAATTATGTGCTTTGTATGGTAAGCATCAAACTTTATTTGCAAAACTAATGCAAGCAAAAACAGTAGATCAAATTTATGATTTATGTAATGTTGTAGCTAGTAATTATTGGGATAATCATTATACGTTTGGTAAAGAATCTAAGGTTAGTAAAAAAAGACTAACCAAGTCTTTTGTAAATTTATTAATAATTAACACCATTTTACCTTTGCGCTTTTGTTATTCTAAATATGTGGGTAAAGATGATAATGAAAATATTTTGGAAATAAGTACTGCTTTAGATAAAGAGCAAAATAGTATTGTTTCGGGCTTTAAAAATATAAAGCTTAATATGCAAAACGCAAAAGATAGTCAGGCTGTTTTGCAATTGTATAAAATGTATTGTACAAAAAATAAATGCTTGCAATGTGCTGTTGGTAGTAGTTTATTAAGTAGAAATGGTTAATTTTATGGTATGAAATTTTTCTATAACATTTTATACTATTTTCAAAAACGAGGTTTTGAGGTTTGTAGGCGTATTGCAGAGCGTTTTGGTATACGAGCGCGTATTGTGCGTACATCTTTTATATACCTAACTTTTGCAACCTTAGGGTTTGGTTTTGCATTGTATTTGTTTTTGGCTTTTTGGTTAAAAATTAAAGACCTGTTGTACACTAAAAGAACTTCTGTATTTGACTTGTAACAATACAATACCTTCTAAAAGAAAATTGTTGCAAAAAAGCAACCAATATCTTTGTAATTAACATCATAATATTAAGTGAAGCTTTTAAAACTATTTAGGTCCAAAATTTATATAGCGCAGCTATTAATTGTTTCTATTTTAGTAATAGGAGTCTTGGGTTACAGGTATATATCTAATTATAGTTGGATGGAAGCTGTGTATATGACAGTAATTACAATGGCAACTGTTGGTTTTTCAGAGGTAAAACCCTTAGATACGCCATCTAAAATTTTTACTATATTTTTAATAATATCTAGTGTTTTTATTGTTGCTTATGCAATATCTGTGGTTACAGAATATGTTTTGGGTAAAAATTCTTTACAAATTTTAAAAAAGAAGCGTGTGAAAAATAAAATAAAAGATTTTTCTGGTCATATTATTATTTGTGGTTACGGAAGAAATGGTGCGCAAGCAGCAGAACGTCTAAGTAGTTATAAGAGACCTTTTGTAGTTATAGAGAAAGACAAAGAAGTAATTGAAAAGTATGAAGAAGACATTCTTTTTATTGAGGGTGATGCCACGGATGATGAATCTTTAATAGAGGCAGGCGTAGCTAAAGCAAAATATTTAATTACAGCAATGCCAGATGATGCATCAAATTTATTTGTAGTGTTATCTAGTAGGCAATTAAACAAAAATCTTTTTATTATTAGCAGGGCCTCGTTGGTAAACTCAGAACGTAAATTAATATTAGCAGGAGCGGATAAAGTTATAATGCCAGATAAAATAGGTGGTGATCATATGGCATCTTTAGTGGTAATGCCAGATTTAATTAGTTTTTTAGATAAGCTTTCTACAGAGGGTAAACACACCACAACTTTAGAAGAAATTGCTATAGAGGATTTAACAGATAACATAACAAGTAACTCTATAAGAGATTTAGATTTAAGAAAAAGAACAGGTTGTACTATAATAGGTTACATTGCTCCTGATGGTGAATATATTATTAATCCAGAAGCTAATTTGCAGCTAGAATCTAAAAGTAAAGTTATAGTTTTGGGTAGGCCAGAGCAAATTATGAAATTGAATGAAATCTTCCAGATTGATTGATAATTTAATGAAAATTCCTTGATTGAGTTGATTATTTTTTGGATATTGCTGCCCTAACTAACTCAAAAAATTCAATCAACGATGAAGAAATACCTATATTTTCTTTCTTTTATTATGTCTATGTCTGTTTTTGCTCAGGATTTTAGCGTAGAAGGAAAAGTTTTTAATCCCTCAAATTCTATTAATGATGGAGTGATTAAGTTAGAGGTAAGCGGAGGAGAAGCCCCTTATACCTATAAATGGAGTAACCAGAGCACTCCTTTAAGCTCAAATAAGGCAACAGGATTAGTAGAAGGTATATCTTATACCTGTATAATTTCAGATTCTAGTGGTAAAAGTGTAACTAAAGTTTTTACTGTAGAATCAGAAGCAATTACCGAAGTTTTTAACGGTACCATGACTCCAGCTGTAAGTGCTTTGGGGTCTGTTTTGTTTTGGGACCCTTTTGCTGCTATTGGTATTTATGATCCTGTAGTGTATGCAGACTCTAAAAGAGTTGGTATTCCTAATTGGTCTCCTGAATTAGACGATAAGTTTACATTAAAAAAATGGCTTAAATCTAACGGAGAAAAAGTAAAGCAAGGAGAGCCAATAGCTGTTTTGTCTAATAATGCTGGTGAGGAAATAAGCATAAAAGCTTTAGCAAACGGTACTTTGGATCAAATTACTAAAGAGGGTAATGTTGTTTACAACTCAGAAAATAAAGAACACGTAATAGAACAAGGTGCTCACTATTTTGCAGAAATTAATTATGATGAGCCAATTGTATTAACACATCCAAACGGAGATCCTTTAACTAAACCAATTTCTTTTATTGTTATTTGGTTAGTGTTGGGGGCTACTTTCTTTACTGTAAGAATGGGCTTTATTAATATTCGTGGATTTGGACATGCATTAGAATTAGCAAAAGGTAAATATGATGATCCAGACGCTCCAGGTCAGGTAACTCACTTTCAGGCATTAGCTACTGCGGTATCTGGTACTGTAGGTTTGGGTAACATTGCTGGTGTAGCTGTAGCGGTATCTTTGGGTGGCGCAGGTGCTACTTTTTGGATGATAGTATGTGGTTTACTAGGAATGTCTTCAAAATTTGTAGAATGTACTTTAGGTGTAAAGTACCGAGATATTTTACCTGATGGTAGGGTATTTGGAGGTCCAATGAACTATTTGCGTTACGGGCTAGAAAAAAGAAATATGAAAGGACTAGGTAAAGTGCTTGCAGGTTTGTTTGCAGTATTGGCAGTTGGTGCTTCTTTTGGTGGTGGTAATATGTTCCAAGCTAATCAATCTTTTGAGCAGTTAGCGGGTCAATTTCCTGCACTTGCTGGTAACGGATTTTGGTTTGGTATTGTAACAGCAATATTAGTTGGTGTTGTTATTATTGGTGGTATTAATAGTATTGCTAAAGTAACTGGTAAAATTGTACCGGTTATGGCGTCTATATATGTTGTAGCTGCTTTAGCGGTAATTGTAATGAATATTCAAAATATTGGACCTGCTTTTTCTGCAATAGTAGAAGGTGCGTTTAGTCCGTCTGCCTTAAAAGGTGGTGTAATAGGTGTATTGGTTGTAGGTTTTCAGAGAGCAGCATTCTCTAATGAAGCTGGTGTGGGCTCTGCAGCAATTGCGCATAGTACAGCAAAAACAAATAATCCTCCGTCAGAAGGTTTTGTGGCTCTTTTAGAGCCTTTTATAGATACTGTAGTGGTTTGTACATTAACTGCATTGGTATTAATATTTACAGGTATGCACGAAGTAGAGGGTATGGCTGGTGCACAATTAACATCAGATGCTTTTGGTAGTCAAATTTCTTGGTTCCCATATGTACTTGCATTGGCTGTTTTCTTATTTGCATTTTCTACAATGATTTCTTGGTCTTATTACGGTATGCGTGCTTGGACTTACTTATTTGGAAAAAGTAAAAGAACAGAATTTATTTATAAGATGTTTTTCTTAGTGTTTGTTGTAATAGGAGCTTCGGTTAGTTTAGGAGCAGTGTTAGATTTTTCAGATATGATGATTTTGGCAATGTCTTTTCCTAATATAATTGGTTTGTATATTATGTCTGGTGAGGTTAAAAAAGATCTATCAGAATACTTTAGAAAATTAAAATCTAACCAACTGTTTAAAAAGCAGATGGTAGAAAAGAAATAAAAGTTATAATGAAGAATTTTAAATCCCACTTTCGGTTTGATAAAGACCAGCAGAGTGGGATTTTCTTTTTGTTATTATTTATTGTAATTCTTCAGGTTGTTTATTACGCTGTTTCTAATGGTTTATTTTTTTCTTCAGAAAACAGTCTTACACATAGTAAGGAACTGCAGGCTACAATAGATTCTTTAAAAAATCAATCTATAGAAAAAAATACATTTAAGTTGTATCCTTTTAATCCTAATTATATATCAGATTATAAAGGGTATACTTTAGGAATGTCTATAGAGGAAATAGATAAGCTACACGCCTATAGAGCAACAAATAAATATGTAAATTCTGTAGCAGATTTTAAGCGTGTAACAAACGTGTCAGACTCATTGTTAAATAGCATATCTCCTTATTTTAAATTTCCAGATTGGAAAACTTCAAAATTTGATAAAAAATTAGTTGTTGCTAACAAGTCAACTAAAAGTATCAATTATATAGTTAAGGATATTAATAAAGCCACAGTAGTAGACTTGCAAGTAGTAAATGGTATTGGAGAAAAATTATCTGCTAGAATAGTAAAGTTTAGAGATAGGTTAGGTGGTTTTGTAGTTGATGAGCAGTTACAAGATGTTTACGGGCTAGAGCCAGAAGTTGTAAAGCGTCTTGCAAAGCAATTTAAAGTGCTTAATAAACCAAATGTTGTTCCTATTAATATAAATGAGGCTAGTGCTTATGAAATAGCTAAGCTTGTTTATATAAAATACAATGTTGCTAAAGCTATTGTGTCTTATAGAGAAGCAAACGGAAGATTTACATCTTTTAACGATTTAGTAAATATTGAGGGTTTTACTGTGAATAAGATTGATAGAATTAAGTTATATTTGAGCATTGATTAAAAAACAACAGGTATGGCAGGTATGTACTTCACAGAAGAGCATCAATTATTTAGAGAAAGTTTAAAAGAATTTTTAAAAAAAGAAGTTGTTCCTAACATAGATAAGTGGGAAGAGTCTGGTACTATAGATCGTTCTATTTGGAAAAAATTTGGAGATATGGGCTACTTTGGCTTGGCGTCACCAGAAGAGTACGGAGGGTTAGACTTGGATCTTTTTTATACGATTATTTTTTTAGAAGAATTACAAAAGATTAACTCTGGAGGATTTGCAGCTGCAATGTGGGCACACGCGTACTTGGCAATGACACACGTTAATAAAGAAGGGGATAATGCTATTAAGGATAACTATTTAACGGCGAGTATTGCTGGTGAAAAAATAGGATGTTTATGTGTTTCTGAGCCTTTTGGAGGTAGTGATGTTGCTGGTATGAGGACTACTGCAGAAAAAAAAGGTGATACCTATATTTTAAACGGTTCTAAAACTTTTATTACTAACGGGGTTTACGCAGACTATATGGTTGTTGCGGCTAAAACAAGTCCTGAATTAGGTAATAAGGGTATTAGTATTTTTATGGTGGATAAAGAAACAGCAGGTGTATCTGCATCTAAGTTAAATAAACTTGGATGGAGAGCGTCTGATACCGCAGAAATAGCTTTTGACAATGTAACCATACCTGCGTCTAATTTAATGGGAGAAGAGGGAAAAGGCTTTTCCTATATTATGCAGCACTTTGCCTTAGAGAGGTTAATAATGGGAGTTAATGCGCATGCAAGAGCAGAATTTGCTTTGGATTATGCACGTCAATACATGTCAGAGCGTACTACATTTGGTAAAACAATAGATAAATACCAGGCGCTTCGTCATACATACTCAGATTTATATGCAGATATGGAGATTTGTAGAGAGTATAACTATTCTGTAGCTTACAGGCTAAACAAAGGAGAGTACGTTGTAAAAGAAGCTACAATATCTAAGCTTAAGTCTACAAAAATGGCAGATGAGGTTATCTACGGATGTTTGCAGTTTTTAGGGGGTTATGGTTATATGGAAGATTATCCTATGGCTAGGATGCTTAGAGATAGTAGGCTTGGTCCTATTGGTGGTGGCACTAGTGAAATCTTGAGGGAGATTATTGCTAAAATGGTAATAGATAAGAAGGAGTACAAACCAGCAACAAAATAGTTTTACCAATTTTAGCAAAAAAAATCCAAGAGACTATTGATTATCGGGGTTATAGAAACTAAGGTTTGACTGTATTTTTCAAAGAAAAAACAGAATAAATAAATAAGTAGTTGTTAATTGTAAATTAGTTTATATATTTGCAATCTTAAAAATCACAAAAGAGAGGAGGTTATTGCCCATGTTAATTATACCAGTAAAAGAAGGAGAGAATATAGATAGAGCACTTAAGCGTTTTAAGCGTAAGTTTGATAGAACAGGTGGAATGCGTCAGTTAAGAAAGCGTCAACAGTTTTCAAAGCCGTCGGTTGTTCGTAGAGCTCAAATCCAAAAAGCACAATATGTACAAGGATTAAGAGATCAAGAAGAAGTATAATTCTTTAAGATTTAATTCTTAGTATTTTAGTATAAATCCTATTTAGGTTGATAATTTTCAATCTAAATAGGATTTTTTTATTGTCTAAAGTTAAAGCTGTATCTTTAATTTATTATGTCATTAGAAGCATTTATATCATACTTGTCGCTAGAGAAAAACTATTCTCATCATACTGTAACAGCTTATGCAAAAGATATAAGCGTGTTTGTAGAATTTTGTGAGCTTAATTATCAATTAAGTTCTATAGATGATGTGCCCTATGTTTTTATTCGTAACTGGATTATAGTTTTGGTGTCAGATGGGTTATCAAATAGGTCTGTAAATAGAAAAATAGCTTCTTTGAAGGCGTATTATAAATTTCTTCAAAAAATAGGTCGTATAGAAGTGCATCCTTTGGTGAAACATAAAGCCTTAAGAACATCTAAGAAAATAGAAATACCGTTCTCTTTTGAAGAGGTGGAAAAAGCCTTGAATGCGGTGAATTTTAATACTGATTTTGAGGGGGTAAGAGATAAGTTAATAATTGGCCTGTTATATGCTACGGGTATAAGGCGTATAGAGCTTGTTAATTTAAAGGTTAAAGATTTAGATCTAAAAGGTAAAACAATAAAGGTTTTAGGTAAAAGAAATAAAGAGCGTATAGTGCCACTGGCTCCATTTGTTTGTCCTTGGGTGGCGTTTTATTTGGACAGTAGGGAGGTGTTACCTGTAATAAACGATAAAGAGTCTCTGTTTCTGTTAAAAACAGGAGTTAAAGTGTATGAAAGCCTTGTGTATAGAATAATAAATCGCTATTTTAGTAAGGTCTCTTCTAAGCAAAAAAATAGTCCGCATATACTTAGACATACATTTGCGACTCATTTGTTGAATGAAGGGGCGGATTTAAATTCAGTAAAAGAATTGTTAGGGCACTCAAGCTTGGCATCTACTCAAGTGTATACACATAACAGTATAGCGGAACTAAAAAAAGTACATTTGGCTGCTCACCCTAGAAATAAAAAATAACAAATCTTATTGATGCTGATATTGTTTAATTTAAAAAAACTTCTCTTATGAAAGTAAACACCCAATCAGTTAATTTTAATGCAAATGAAGATTTAATGTCTTTTGTACAGGTCAGATTAGATAAGCTAGAAACCTTTTATGATAAAGTAATAAGTTCGGATGTTTATTTAAAAGTTGAGAATACAAGTTCTAAAGAAAATAAGATTGTAGAGATCAAAATTAGGGTACCTAAGGAAAATATTATGGTAAAAAAACAATGTAAGTCTTTTGAGGAGGCAATTGACTCTGCTTGCAATTCTATTGAAAGACAGCTTGTTAAAAGAAAAGAAAAATTAAGGGTGTAATTTTTTTTAATTTTTTTTAAAAAATGTTTTGAAAAACTAAAAACTAGTTATACATTTGCAGTCCGTTAGAAATAGCGGGCTTTTTTAAAGCAAAAAAGTAAGGCAAAAGCCGATGTAGCTCAGCTGGCTAGAGCAGCTGATTTGTAATCAGCAGGTCGTGGGTTCGAGTCCCTCCATCGGCTCTAAATTTTGAAAAGTTAGTCTTGGTTTTACAATGTGAAATCAAGCTTTTTTAAAAGTTCTTTTGATACTGAAAAAAAAGTTTTGGGGAGATACTCAAGCGGCCAACGAGGGCAGACTGTAAATCTGCTGACTACGTCTTCGCAGGTTCGAATCCTGCTCTCCCCACAATAAGTTAAAGCAAAATAAAATTAGGTTGTTTTGTTTGAAATAATGAAAGTTGTGAGTTTCTAAAATTTTTCAGAGATTTGCAAAAAAAATAAGAATGCGAGAGTAGCTCAGTTGGTAGAGCGTCAGCCTTCCAAGCTGAATGTCGCCGGTTCGAACCCGGTCTCTCGCTCTAAGTTTTTCTTAAGTGTTAAAGTTTAAGAAGAAGTTGTGTAAGGATATATTTTGAAGTTGATTTTTTGAAGATGAAAATATGTTTTTATAGACAGCGATGTCATTCCTGATTATAGGCATTGGTTTTTAAGTTATTTGTAAAGAATAGCGATTAAATTAAAGAACGTTTTACGCCGGTGTAGCTCAGGGGTAGAGCGTTTCCTTGGTAAGGAAGAGGTCACGAGTTCAAATCTCGTCATTGGCTCAAGAAGTATAATTTGTACACTAATATATAACTAAGATTAAAACTCATTAAACATGGCAAAGGAAACTTTTGATCGTTCCAAACCGCACTTAAATATAGGTACTATTGGACACGTAGATCACGGTAAAACTACTTTAACTGCTGCTATTACTACAGTATTGGCAAATGCAGGTCTTTCTGAATTAAGAAGTTTCGATTCTATCGATAACGCTCCTGAGGAAAAAGAAAGAGGTATAACAATTAATACTTCCCACGTAGAGTATTCAACTGCTAACCGTCACTATGCACACGTAGATTGTCCAGGTCACGCGGATTACGTTAAGAACATGGTAACTGGTGCTGCTCAGATGGATGGTGCTATACTTGTAGTTGCTGCAACTGATGGTCCAATGCCACAAACACGTGAGCACATCTTATTAGGTCGTCAGGTAGGTATTCCAAGAATCGTTGTTTTCTTAAACAAGGTTGATATGGTTGATGATGAGGAGCTTTTAGAGCTTGTTGAGATGGAAGTAAGAGAATTACTTTCTTTTTATGAGTATGATGGTGATAATGGACCTGTTGTTTCTGGTTCTGCTTTAGGTGCACTTAATGGTGAGCAAAAATGGGTAGATACAGTAATGGAGCTTATGGCTGCTGTTGATGACTGGATCGAATTACCAAAGCGTGATGTAGATAAAGATTTCTTAATGCCTGTTGAGGATGTATTTACAATTACAGGTCGTGGAACTGTTGCAACTGGTCGTATAGAGACTGGTGTTGCAAATACAGGTGATGCTGTTGATATTATTGGTATGGGTGCTGAGAAATTAGCTTCTACTATTACTGGTGTTGAGATGTTCCGTAAGATATTAGATAGAGGTGAAGCTGGAGATAATGTAGGTATCTTATTAAGAGGTATTGAAAAATCTCAAATCAGTAGAGGTATGGTAATCTGTAAGCCAGGTTCTGTTAAGCCACACTCTAAGTTTGAGGCTGAGGTTTATATCTTGAAGAAAGAAGAAGGTGGTCGTCACACGCCATTCCATAACAACTACCGTCCACAGTTCTACGTAAGAACAACGGATGTAACAGGAACAATTAATCTTCCTTCAGGTGTTGAGATGGTTATGCCTGGTGATAACTTAACTATTACAGTAGAATTATTATCTCCTATTGCACTTAGTGAAGGTTTACGTTTTGCGATCCGTGAGGGTGGTAGAACAGTAGGTGCTGGTCAGGTAACTAAGATCATAGAATAGGTCTAAAATAAGTAAATTACATTGAGGGTGTCCTGCCGAGGTAGGATACCTTTCAATGTAAATATACGGGCGTAGCTCAGTTGGTAGAGCACTGGTCTCCAAAACCAGGTGTCGGGAGTTCGAGTCTCTCCGCCCGTGCATATAGATAGGAATTGCGTTTCCTTTCGTTTTTAAATAATAAAGTAAAACATTCGCATGCTAACATATATTAAAGAATCAGTAGAAGAACTTAGAAATAATGTTACGTGGCCAACAAAAGCAGATGCATCTAACCTTATGGTTGTTGTAGCTGTTTTTACTATTTTGTTTGCCTTGGCAACTTGGGGTGTAGATGAGCTTTTTAGTAAAGCTGTTAAGTTTTATTTTGATAAAGTAATAAACTAATATCCCGCGTACTATGTCAGAAGTGTTAGAGAAAAAATGGTATGTAGTAAGGGCTGTAAGTGGTCAAGAAAACAAAATTAAGGGTTACATTGAGAGTGAAGTAGCTAGATTAGGTTTTTCTGATTATTTAGAGGATGTTTTAGTTCCTACAGAAAAAGTGGTTCAGGTTCGTAACGGAAAAAAAGTAAACAAAGAAAAAGTTTATTTTCCTGGGTACATAATGGTAAAAGCTAATTTAGGAGGGGAAATGGTGCATATCATCAGGTCAATAACTAATGTAATTGGTTTTTTAGGAGAAGTTAAAGGTGGTGATCCAGTCCCTTTAAGAAAATCAGAAGTAAATCGTATGTTAGGAAAAGTAGATGAGCTAGCTGTGACTACAGATAGTGTTGCTATTCCTTTTGTATTAGGAGAAACAATAAAGGTTGTTGATGGGCCTTTTAATGGTTTTAATGGAACTGTTGAGAAGATCAATGAAGAAAAGCGTAAGCTTGAAGTAATGGTTAAGATTTTCGGAAGAAAAACCCCATTAGAGTTAAGTTATATGCAAGTTGAAAAAGTATAATAAGAACTGTTACATAGCAAAAATGTGTGTTGCTTCCGAATAGCATATATTTTTCGAATTTAATTTTATACAATGGCAAAAGAAGTAAGTAAAGTAGTTAAACTACAAGTTAGGGGAGGTGCAGCGAATCCATCGCCACCGGTTGGACCCGCTTTAGGTGCTGCCGGAGTTAACATCATGGAGTTCTGTAAGCAATTTAATGCGCGTACACAGGACAAACAAGGTAAGGTTTTACCAGTTGTTATCACGGTATTTAAAGATAAGTCTTTTGACTTTATCGTTAAGACACCGCCAGCGGCAGTTCAGCTTTTAGAGGCAGCTAAGATAAAGAAAGGATCTGGCGAACCTAACAGAAACAAAGTGGCAAGTGTATCTTGGGACCAAGTTAAGCAAATTGCAGAAGACAAAATGGTAGATTTAAATGCATTTACAGTAGAGTCGGCAATGAGTATGATAGCAGGTACTGCAAGATCTATGGGTTTAAAAGTTTCAGGTACTAGACCTTTTTAAAATCTTAAAAGCAATTTAAAATGGCGAAATTAACAAAAAAGCAAAAAGACGCTTACGCAAAGATAGATAAGAATAAACTTTATTCTTTGGAAGAAGCATCTGCTTTAATAAAAGAAATAACTAATACAAAATTTGATTCATCTGTTGATGTTGCAGTTCGTTTGGGTGTAGATCCTAGAAAAGCAAATCAAATGGTACGTGGGGTTGTAACATTACCACACGGAACAGGTAAAGATGTTAAAGTTTTGGCTTTAGTAACTCCAGATAAGGAAGCAGAAGCTAAAGAAGCTGGTGCGGATTATGTTGGGTTAGATGAATATTTGGATAAAATTAAAAGCGGTTGGACGGATGTTGATGTAATTATCACTATGCCAAGTGTAATGGGTAAACTAGGACCTTTAGGTAGAGTTTTAGGGCCAAGAGGTTTAATGCCTAATCCAAAAACAGGAACAGTTACTATGGATATTGCTAAGGCTGTATCTGAAGTTAAAGCTGGTAAAATTGATTTTAAAGTTGATAAAACAGGTATTGTGCATGCTGCTATCGGGAAAGTTTCTTTCTCAGAAGATAAGATTGCGGAGAATGCAAAAGAATTGTTTGATACGCTTAATAAATTAAAGCCTACTGCTGCAAAAGGTGTTTACGTAAAAAGCGTTTACCTATCTAGTACAATGAGCCCAAGTGTTCAATTAGATCCAAAAGTAGTAGCGTAACTGTTGCTTTAAAGTTTATATTATGACAAAAGAAGAAAAATTAAACGTAATAGAAGATTTAACTTCACAGTTAGCTGAAAATGCAACCATTTACTTGGCTGATATTTCTGGTTTAGATGCTGTAGCTACTTCTGACTTAAGAAGAGCTTGTTTTAAGGCAGGTGTTAAACTTTCAGTTATTAAGAATACATTGCTGGCAAAGGCAATGGAAGCTTCGGATAAAGATTTTGGAGAACTTCCAGAGGTATTAAAAGGTAATACTTCTTTAATGTTTTCTGAAACTAGTAATGCACCAGCAAAATTAATAAAGAACTTCAGAAAAAAATCTGATAAGCCTTTATTAAAAGGAGCATTCATTGAAGAAGAAGTATATGTAGGAGATGATCAATTAGATGCTTTAGTTAGCATTAAGTCTAAAGAAGAAGTTATTGGCGATATTATTGGATTGTTACAATCACCAGCTAAAAACGTTATTTCTGGACTTAAATCTGGTGGTGGTAAAATCGCTGGAATTCTTAAGACATTATCCGAAAAGTAGTGCGCACTAAAAACAATTATATTTTAAAAATTTATTAAACGATAGAAAAATGGCAGATTTAAAAGATTTCGCAGAACAATTAGTTAACTTAACTGTAAAAGAAGTAAATGAGTTAGCAAATATATTAAAAGATGAGTACGGTATTGAGCCTGCTGCTGCTGCAGTAGCTGTTGCTGCTGGTGGTGGAGCTGCTGGTGGTGAAGCTGCAGATGAGCAAACTGAGTTTGATGTTGTATTAAAAGCAGCTGGTTCTTCTAAGTTAGCAGTTGTAAAATTAGTTAAGGAATTAACTGGTTTAGGTTTAAAAGATGCTAAAGACATCGTAGATAGCGCACCAAAAGCTGTTAAAGAAGGTGTTTCTAAAGACGAAGCTGAAGGTATCAAAAAATCTTTAGAAGAAGCAGGAGCGGAAGTTGAGCTTAAATAATAGCAACAACCATAACGTTTTTGGGATAGGTCTTTACGCTTTATGCGTATAGACCTAATCCCATTTTTATATATATTGTATATGAAGTAATATACTACGAGAATACTATTCATAACATAATTTTGTCCATTGATGTTCACAAAACAGACTCAAAGAATAAATTTTGCATCAGCTAAGAATATTCCAGATTACCCGGATTTCTTGGACATTCAGATTAAATCATTTCAGGATTTCTTCCAACTTGAAACTAAATCTGATGAAAGAGGCGACGAAGGTTTGTATAATACCTTCTTGGAAAACTTTCCAATTACTGACACAAGAAATCAATTCGTATTAGAGTTTCTTGATTACTTTATTGATCCACCTAGATACTCTATTCAAGAGTGTATAGAAAGAGGATTAACCTATAGTGTTCCACTAAAGGCAAGACTTAAACTTTATTGTACGGACCCAGAACATGAAGATTTTGAAACTATAGTACAAGATGTGTACTTAGGAACAATTCCTTATATGACACCAAGTGGTACATTTGTTATTAATGGTGCTGAGCGTGTTGTTGTTTCTCAATTACACCGTTCTCCAGGGGTTTTCTTTGGACAGTCTTTCCATGCTAACGGTACTAAATTGTATTCTGCCAGAGTAATTCCTTTTAAGGGATCTTGGATAGAATTTGCAACAGATATCAATGGCGTTATGTACGCATACATTGATAGAAAGAAAAAATTACCAGTAACAACCTTATTTAGAGCTATTGGCTTTGAACGTGATAAGGATATTTTGGAAATCTTTGATTTATCAGAAGAAGTTAAAGTTTCAAATGCTGGACTTAAAAAAGTTTTAGGACGTAAACTTGCTGCTAGAGTTTTAAATACTTGGCACGAGGATTTCGTAGATGAAGATACAGGTGAAGTTGTTTCTATTGAAAGAAATGAAATTGTATTAGATAGAGATACAGTTCTTGAAAAAGAACATATTGCCGAAATTATGGAGGCAGATGTAAAAACTATCCTTTTACATAAAGAAAATAATGCACAGTCTGACTATGCAATTATTCATAATACATTACAAAAAGATCCAACAAACTCAGAAAAAGAGGCTGTTGAGCATATTTATAGACAATTACGTAATGCTGAACCGCCAGATGAGGAAACAGCACGTGGAATTATAGATAAATTATTCTTTTCTGACCAACGTTACAACTTAGGTGAAGTAGGTCGTTACAGAATGAATAAAAAATTACAGTTAGATATTGGAATGGACAAGCAAGTCTTGACTAAAGAAGATATCATTACTATAATAAAGTATTTAATAGAGCTTATAAACTCTAAAGCAGAGATTGATGATATTGATCACTTATCTAACCGTCGTGTACGTACAGTTGGTGAGCAATTATCTCAGCAGTTTGGTGTAGGTCTTGCTCGTATGGCAAGAACTATTCGTGAGCGTATGAACGTTAGAGATAACGAAGTATTTACACCTATAGATTTAATTAACGCGAAGACATTATCTTCTGTTATTAATTCTTTCTTTGGTACTAACCAGTTGTCTCAGTTTATGGATCAAACGAATCCATTAGCAGAAATAACACACAAGCGTAGATTATCTGCACTAGGACCTGGAGGTTTATCAAGAGAAAGAGCAGGGTTTGAGGTGCGTGATGTTCACTATACGCACTACGGAAGACTTTGTCCTATTGAAACTCCTGAAGGACCAAACATTGGACTTATTTCATCTCTTGCAGTATATGCAAAAGTTAATCCAATGGGCTTCTTAGAGACTCCATACCGTAAGGTAACTAATGGTGTTGTTGATACAGAAGAATATGGTTACTTAAGTGCAGAGGAAGAAGAAGGAATGAAAATCTCTCAAGCCAATATTCCTTTAAAGGAAGATGGTGAAATTGATGTTGAAAAAGTAATTGCTCGTGAAGAAGGTGATTTCCCAGTGGTAGATCCAGCAGAAATTAATTATACAGATGTTGCTCCAAATCAAATTGCATCAATATCTGCATCATTAATTCCTTTCTTAGAACATGATGATGCCAACCGTGCATTAATGGGATCTAACATGATGCGTCAGGCAGTTCCATTATTAAGACCAGAATCTCCAATTGTTGGTACTGGTTTAGAACGCCAAGTAGCATCAGACTCTAGAGTATTAATTAATGCTGAAGGAGATGGTGTTGTTGAGTACGTAGATTCTCAAAAAGTTACTATTAAATATGATAGAACTGAAGAGGAACGTCTTGTTAGTTTTGAAGAGGATGCTAAAACATATAACTTGGTTAAGTTTAGAAAAACAAACCAAGGTACAAGTATTAACCTTAAGCCAATTGTAGAAAAAGGCGATAAAGTTAAAAAAGGACAAGTATTGTGTGAAGGTTATGCTACTCAATTAGGAGAGTTAGCCTTAGGTAGGAATATGAAAGTAGCCTTTATGCCTTGGAAAGGGTATAACTTTGAGGATGCAATTGTAATTTCTGAAAAAGTAGTACGTGAAGATATCTTTACATCTATACATATAGATGAATACTCTTTAGAGGTTAGAGATACTAAATTAGGTGCTGAAGAATTAACACATGATATTCCAAACGTTTCTGAAGAGGCTACTAAAGACTTAGATGAAAACGGAATGATCCGTATTGGTGCAGAAGTAAAACCTGGAGATATTTTAATAGGTAAGATTACTCCTAAAGGAGAGTCAGACCCAACACCAGAAGAAAAATTACTACGTGCTATATTTGGAGATAAAGCAGGAGACGTAAAAGATGCATCTTTAAAGGCTTCACCATCATTAAGAGGTGTTGTTATAGGTAAGAAATTATTTTCTAGATCTATAAAAGATAAACGTACTCGTGTAGAAGATAAGGATGCTATTAATAAGTTAGAGTTAGAATACGAAGTAAAATTCCAACAACTTAAAGACATATTAGTAGAGAAGTTATTTACTTTAGTTAACGGAAAAACATCTCAGGGTGTACTTAACGATTTAGGAGAAGAGGTTCTTCCAAAAGGAAAAAAGTACTCAATGAAAATGTTAAACTCTGTTGATGATTTTGCACACTTAGTAGGTGGTAGCTGGACGGTTGATAAAGACCTTAATGCTATGGTTGCAGATTTAATTCACAACTATAAAATTAAGCTTAATGACCTTCAAGGTAACCTAAGAAGAGATAAGTTTACAATTTCTGTTGGTGATGAGTTGCCTCCAGGAATAATGAAACTAGCAAAAGTTTATGTGGCTAAAAAACGTAAGCTAAAAGTAGGTGATAAAATGGCGGGTCGTCACGGTAACAAAGGTATTGTTGCACGTATTGTACGTCATGAAGATATGCCTTTCTTAGCAGACGGTACTCCAGTAGATATCGTATTAAACCCATTAGGTGTACCATCACGTATGAACATTGGGCAAATATATGAGACTGTATTAGGTTGGGCCGGTTTAAAATTAGGTAAAAAGTATGCAACTCCAATTTTTGATGGTGCTACATTAGAACAAATAAACGGTTACACAGATGAGGCAGGTATTCCAAGATTTGGACATACATACTTACATGATGGTGGAACAGGAAAACGTTTTGATCAGCCAGCAACAGTAGGTGTTATTTACATGCTTAAATTAGGGCATATGGTAGATGATAAAATGCACGCTCGTTCTATAGGACCATACTCTTTAATTACACAACAACCATTAGGTGGTAAAGCACAATTTGGTGGTCAGCGTTTTGGAGAAATGGAAGTTTGGGCACTTGAGGCATACGGTGCGTCTGCAACACTAAGAGAAATATTAACAGTTAAGTCTGATGATGTTATTGGTAGAGCTAAGACGTATGAATCTATTGTTAAAGGTGAAACAATGCCAGAACCTGGTTTACCAGAATCTTTCAATGTATTAATGCATGAACTTAAGGGATTAGGTTTAGATATTAGATTGGAAGAATAACAAGACCTTGTCTTGAACACTATTTGTTAGATATATTTAATTTTAAGATCACCATATTGTTATGGCTAGACCAAAGGATAATAATACCATAAAAAGGTTCGATAAAATTTCAATCGGATTGTCATCTCCAGAAGCTATTTTGGCAGAGTCAAGAGGAGAAGTTTTAAAACCTGAAACAATTAATTATAGAACCCACAAACCAGAAAGGGATGGACTTTTCTGTGAGCGTATTTTTGGCCCTGTAAAGGATTATGAATGTGCCTGTGGTAAATACAAACGTATCCGTTACCGTGGTATTGTTTGTGACCGTTGTGGGGTAGAAGTAACAGAAAAGAAAGTACGTAGAGATAGAGTAGGGCACATTAATTTAGTTGTTCCTGTAGCTCACATCTGGTACTTCCGTTCTTTACCAAACAAAATTGGTTACTTATTAGGTTTACCTTCTAAGAAATTAGACATGATCATCTATTATGAGCGTTATGTTGTAATTCAGGCAGGTATTGCTAAAGGACCAGAAGGTGAAGAAATTCAGAAAATGGATTTCTTAACTGAAGAAGAATACCTAAACATATTAGAATCTATACCAGTAGAAAACCAGTATTTGGAAGATACAGATCCAAATAAGTTTATTGCTAAAATGGGTGCTGAATGTTTAATAGAGTTGTTGTCAAGAATTAATTTAGATGAGTTATCATTTGAGTTAAGACACAAAGCTAACACAGAAACATCTAAACAACGTAAAACTGAAGCATTAAAGCGTTTACAAGTTGTTGAGTCATTAAGGGAATCTCAAGAAAATAGAGAAAATAGACCTGAGTGGATGATTATGAAAGTAATCCCAGTTATTCCACCAGAACTTAGACCTTTAGTACCATTAGATGGTGGACGTTTTGCGACATCAGATTTAAATGATTTATATAGAAGGGTAATTATCAGAAACAATCGTTTAAAAAGATTGGTAGAGATTAAAGCTCCAGAAGTAATTCTTAGAAATGAGAAACGTATGCTTCAAGAGTCTGTAGATTCTCTTTTTGATAACACTCGTAAGTCATCAGCAGTAAAAACCGAATCTAATAGACCGTTAAAGTCATTGTCAGATTCATTAAAAGGTAAGCAAGGACGTTTCCGTCAGAACCTTTTAGGTAAGCGTGTGGATTATTCTGCTCGTTCGGTAATTGTTGTTGGACCAGAATTAAAGTTGTTTGAATGTGGATTGCCAAAAGATATGGCAGCTGAACTTTACAAACCTTTTGTTATACGTAAGTTAATAGAAAGAGGAATTGTAAAAACAGTTAAATCTGCTAAGAAAATAATAGATAAGAAAGAGCCTGTAGTTTGGGATATTCTTGAAAATGTATTAAAAGGACACCCTGTAATGTTAAACAGGGCCCCTACATTGCACAGATTGGGTATTCAAGCTTTTCAGCCAAAACTTATAGAAGGTAAAGCAATTCGTTTACACCCATTAGTATGTACGGCATTTAACGCCGATTTTGATGGGGATCAAATGGCGGTGCATTTACCTTTAGGACCAGAAGCTATTTTGGAATGTCAATTATTAATGTTGGCTTCTCATAATATTTTAAATCCAGCAAATGGTTCTCCAATTACGGTACCATCTCAGGATATGGTCTTGGGTCTTTACTATATGACCAAAGAAAGAAAGTCTACTCCAGAAGTGCCAATTAAAGGTGAAGGATTAACTTTTTATTCTGATGAGGAAGTTGTTATAGCTTTTAATGAGGAAAGAGTTGATTTAAATGCAGGAATTAAAGTTCGTGCAAAAGATTTTAATGAAGAAGGAGAACTTGTTTATCAAATAATACCTACTACAACAGGTAGAGTATTATTTAATATGATGGTGCCAGAACAGGCAGGTTATATTAATGATGTATTAAATAAGAAATCTTTAAGAGATATTATTGGTGGTATTTTAGCCGTTACAGACGTGCCAACTACTGCAGAGTTCTTAGATAAGATTAAGACTTTAGGATATGAGTTTGCCTTTAAAGGTGGTTTATCATTTAGTTTAGGTGATATTATTATTCCTAAAGAAAAGCACGAAATGATTGCAGAAGCTAACGGTCAAGTAGACGGTATTATGGCTAACTACAACATGGGTCTTATTACTAATAACGAACGTTATAACCAAGTTATTGATGTTTGGACTTCTACTAATGCGCAGTTAACAGAGTTAGCTATGAAGCGTATACGTGAAGATCAGCAAGGATTTAACTCTGTGTATATGATGCTAGATTCTGGTGCAAGGGGTTCTAAAGAACAAATTCGTCAGTTAACTGGTATGCGTGGATTAATGGCTAAGCCTAAAAAATCTACTGCAGGTGGTGGTGAAATTATTGAAAACCCTATTCTTTCTAACTTTAAGGAAGGTTTATCAATTCTTGAATACTTTATCTCTACTCACGGTGCGCGTAAAGGTCTTGCCGATACCGCTTTAAAAACTGCCGATGCTGGTTATTTAACACGTCGTTTGGTTGATGTTTCTCAGGATGTTATTATTAACACTGAAGATTGTGGAACATTAAGAGGTATAGAAGTATCTGCTTTAAAGAAAAACGAAGAAATAGTTGAATCTTTAGGAGCTCGTATATTAGGTAGAATATCATTACATGATTTATTTGATCCTGTAACAGAAGAACAATTATTAGTTGCTGGCCAATTAATAGTAGAGTCTGATGTTAAAAAGATTGAAGCATCTCCTATAGAAAGTGTAGAAGTACGTTCTGCATTAACTTGTGAGGCAGAAAAAGGAATTTGTGGTAAATGTTATGGTCGTAACCTTTCTACCAATAAAATGGTACAAAGAGGTGAAGCTGTAGGTGTTGTTGCTGCACAGTCTATTGGTGAGCCAGGTACACAGTTAACACTACGTACATTCCACGTGGGTGGTATTGCAGGTAACATTTCTGAAGATAACAAATTAGAGGCTAAATTTGCAGGTGTTGCAGAGATAGAAGATCTAAGAACTGTTAATGGTGAAGATAATGAAGGTAACAAAATTAAAATTGTTATCTCTAGAACATCAGAAATAAAAATAGTTGATGCTAAAACAGGAATTACTTTAAGTACAAGTAATATACCTTACGGTTCTCAATTAGCTATAGAAAACGGAACTAAAGTTGCTAAAGGTGATGTAATATGTTCTTGGGATCCATATAACGGTGTAATTGTATCAGAATTTACTGGTAAAGTTTCATACGAAAATATAGAGCAAGGTGTTACTTACCAAGTAGAAATAGATGAACAAACAGGTTTCCAAGAGAAAGTAATTTCAGAATCTAGAAACAAGAAATTAATTCCAACATTATTAGTTAAAAATAATAATGATGAAATATTACGTTCTTACAACCTTCCAGTTGGGTCTCACATTATGGTAGACGATAACGATAAGGTGACAGAAGGTATGACATTAGTTAAGATTCCTCGTAAATCTGCTAAGTCTGGTGATATTACGGGTGGTCTTCCAAGAGTTACAGAACTTTTTGAAGCACGTAATCCATCTAACCCAGCTGTTGTTTCAGAAATTGATGGTGTTGTTTCTTTTGGTAAAATTAAAAGAGGTAACCGTGAAATTATTATAGAGTCTAAATTAGGTGATGTTAAAAAATACTTAGTTAAATTATCTAATCAAATTCTTGTACAAGAAAACGATTATGTAAGAGCTGGTATGCCATTATCTGATGGATCTATTACGCCTGCAGATATCTTAGCAATTAAAGGTCCTTCTGCTGTACAACAATACTTAGTGAACGAAGTTCAGGAAGTATATCGTTTACAGGGTGTAAAAATTAACGACAAACATTTTGAGGTTGTTGTTAGACAAATGATGCGTAAAGTTCGTATTCAGGATCCGGGAGATACTATTTTCCTAGAGAACCAATTGGCTCATAAAGAAGATTTTATCAAGGAAAATGATGAGATTTATGGTAAAAAAGTTGTAGAAGAAGCAGGAGAATCTGATAACTTAAAAGCTGGACAGATTATTACAGCAAGAGAGTTAAGAGATGAAAACTCAATCTTAAGACGTGCTGATAAAGCATTAGTATCTGCAAGAGACGCTGTTGCAGCAACTGCAACGCCAATTTTACAAGGTATTACAAGAGCATCTTTACAGACTAAATCTTTCATCTCTGCGGCATCATTCCAGGAGACAACTAAGGTATTAAATGAAGCAGCAGTAGCTGGTAAAGTTGATAGTTTAGAAGGATTAAAAGAAAATGTAATTGTTGGTCATAAGATACCTGCTGGTACAGGTATGAGAGATTATGATAGCATCATAGTAGGTTCTAAAGAAGAATATGATGAGATTATGGCTCGTAAAGAAGAACTTAAATTTTAAGTTGTATGAGTGATTCTAATCAAGATCAAAAACAAATAAATATTGAGTTGGATGAAAAAACTGCCGAAGGAGTTTACTCTAATTTGGCAATTATTAACCATTCAGTATCAGAGTTTGTAGTAGACTTTGTTAGTATGATGCCTGGAGCACCAAAAGCAAAAGTGAAAAGTAGAATTATACTTACGCCACAACATGCTAAAAAGCTTTTAAAAGCATTAAATGACAATGTTCAACGTTTTGAAAAGGCTCACGGAGCAATTAAAGATTATGAGCAGCCTTCAGTACCAATTAATTTTGGACCAACAGGAGAAGCATAATAGAAAAACCACGCAATTTGCGTGGTTTTTTGTTTAAAAGCAATATAAAAAAAGCCAAACTTAATAGTTTGGCTTTTATGCATTGTATGGTTTTCTTTGTTTTATTCGAACTCAGATGTAAAATGTAGTTTTACACTAGGGTATTTTTGTTGTGTCATTTGTAATGAGAATTGTGAATCTGCTAAAAATACCAATTTGCCAGACTTGTCCTTGGCAAGGAATTTTTGTTTAACACGCTTAAATTCTTTAAACTCATCATTATTTTTATCTTCAGGGTCAACCCAACAGGCTTTAAATACAGGGAAATTTTCGTAAGTACATTTAGCGCCATATTCATGTTCTAATCTGTATTGGATAACCTCAAACTGTAAAGCACCAACGGTACCAATTATTTTACGTCCATTTAACTCTAATGTAAATAATTGAGCAACACCTTCGTCCATTAATTGGTCTATACCTTTGTATAAAGGTTTAGCTTTCATAGGGTCCGCATTATTTATGTATCTAAAATGTTCAGGACTAAAACTAGGAATCCCTTTATAGTGTAATTGTTCTCCTTCAGTTAAAGTGTCTCCAATTTTAAAATGACCAGTATCGTGTAATCCAACAATATCACCAGGGTAAGATATATCTACAATTTCTTTTTTCTCAGCAAAAAAAGCATTTGGACTAGAAAATTTCAACTTCTTTTGATTTCTTACGTGCAAATAAGGTTTGTTGCGCTCAAAAGTTCCAGATACAATTTTAATAAATGCTAATCTATCTCTATGTTTAGGATCCATATTGGCATGTATTTTAAATACAAAACCAGTAAATTCTTTTTCGTTAGCTATAACCTCTCTTTCTTCTGCTTTTTTAGGTCTAGGAGAAGGGGCTATTTCAATAAAGCAATCTAAAAGTTCACGTACTCCAAAATTATTTAAGGCAGAACCAAAAAATACCGGTTGTTGTTCACTAGCTAAATATTTTTCTTTGCTAAACTCTGGGTAAACTCCGCTAACAAGTTCTAAATCATCTCTTAAAGTTTCTGCAGCTTTTTCTCCAATTACATTTTCCAGTTCAGGATTTTTAACATCATCAAAGGCAATGGTTTCTTCAATATTTTTTTTACTGTCTCCGCTAAAAAGGTTAATGTTTTTCTCGTAAATATTATAAATTCCTTTAAAGTCATATCCCATACCTATAGGGAAGCTTAAAGGAGTAACAGATAAGCCTAATTTTTGTTCTACTTCATCAAGCAAATCAAAAGCATCTTTACCTTCACGGTCTAACTTATTAATAAAAACAATAATTGGTATTTTTCGCATTCTACATACTTCAACCAATTTTTCAGTTTGTTCCTCAACACCTTTTGCAACATCAATTACAACAATAACGCTATCTACTGCCGTCAATGTTCTAAAAGTATCTTCAGCAAAATCCTTGTGTCCTGGAGTATCTAAAATATTTATTTTCTTATCCTTATATATAAAGGCAAGTACAGATGTGGCTACAGATATACCCCTCTGTCTTTCAATTTCCATAAAGTCACTGGTAGCAGATTTCTTTATTTTATTGTTCTTAACCGCTCCTGCTTCTTGTATAGCGCCACCAAAAAGTAATAGCTTTTCTGTTAGTGTTGTTTTACCAGCATCAGGGTGAGATATAATACCAAAAGTTCTTCTCTTTTGTATTTCTTTTTCAAAACTCATTTAAAAAAATTTGTTGCAAAAGTACGGTAAATAATAGTATGCTAATAACTCTGTTAATAAATACTGAGGTCTTATGTTATATAAATAAGAGTGTTTTTATATTTTCGACGAACTGCTTTTTTTATAAGATTACGAATTTTAGTAAAAAGCGGTTTTGACTTTTTTTTGTTAAATTTTTTTAACTAAAAGTTAAAAAATTAACATTTTAACGATTAAATTTGCGCTTCAAAGAACGGATGCAACATATGATATCAAATTTAATGTAGTATTTAAAAATAACTTTAACTTAGCATCCAGTTTAAGCAAGAAGTCCCAAAATCTTTTAGGTATAAACTTAACAAACAATGCCATGGTGATTAGTAACACTAACTATCATTTATGGAAAATTTTACTTTAGTATTAAACAGGTCCCTGTACAAAAAGAGGACTCCTCTGTTTACTTTTTTAGTTGTATTTATATTCTCTTCATTCACTGTTTACGCGGATTTTGGTCCAGGCGTAGATACAGATGGTGATGGCATTTTTGATCACATCGATATTGATGATGACAATGACGGTATTTTAGATACAATAGAAGGTACAGCAGATTTTGATAAAGACGGAATACCAAATAGTTTAGATATTGATTCTGATAACGATGGTATTTTAGACAACTTAGAAGCACAATTGTCAGTTGGTTATATAAAGCCAAGTGGTATAGATTCTGACGGAAACGGTTTAGATGATGCTTACGAATCTTGTCCAGGAGGAGGGGAAGGCTTGTCTCCTGTAGATACGGACGGAGATACTAGAAAAGATTATTTAGATATTGATTCTGATAATGACGGTATATTGGATAATGTAGAAGCTCAGTCTACAAATGAATTTACCGCACCTTGTGGTATGGATTCTGATCCAAAGAATGGTTTAGATGATCATTATGAAGACTACTGTGGAACAGGTCAAGGAATTACACCTGTTGATACTGATGGTGATTCTCATCCAGATTTTAGAGATATAGATTCTGATGATGATGGTATTATAGATAATATAGAGGCACAAACTACAGACGGCTACATTGCTCCAATTAATAAAGATGTTAATTGTGATGGTTTAGATGATGCTTACCAAAGTTGTCCTGGTTTGGGGCTAACACCTGTTGATACTGATGGAGATAAGAAACCAGATTTTAGAGATATAGATTCTGATAATGATGGTATTATAGACAATGTTGAAGCTCAAGGAGGTAATACTATTGTACATCCTTGCACTTTTGATACTGATGGTAATGGTTTAGATGATGCTTATGAAACTACACCTGGATCAGGAGAAGGTATTACACCAACAAATTCAGATTCAGATTCTAATCCAGACTTTAGAGACATAGACGCAGATAACGATGGTATTCCAGATAACGTAGAAGGACAAACAACAGAAGATTACATAGCACCAAGCGGAAACGATTCAGATATGGATGGTTTAGATGATGCTTATGAAGGATCAGGAGACGAAGGAATTACACCAAATAATCACGATGGTGAGGATACACCAGAT
>NZ_JBDVAA010000063.1:0-4060 GCF_039943695.1 Cellulophaga sp.
AATAGCATCTTCAATTAAGTGTCCGTCTTCACAAGTAAACGTAATTCTTCCTGTAGCCTTTTTAGTAAATGTTGCATTGTTACTCGCAACTAACATAGATATTTTTTTACCACTTTTCTCAATTTGGTCAATAACCATAATTCCTGTTGCATATTCTGCAGCCATACCTTGCACTGCCCAAAACATAGAATTAAAAGGGTTTTGGTTAAACCATCTGTGCTTTACAGTTACTACCGCTTTTTTTTCATCTATATGCTGCAAACGTACGCCACACCACCAAGCAGATGGTAGTTTAAAAAAATTAAATACGTTATATTTTAATGTGCTCTTTGCCATTCTATCATTTATAATTTCTATAAAAGTATTGAAAATAGTTGAATTTATAAATGTTAAATTAAAGTTAATTTTTAGTACTATGTTTTGCATAATACCTTTTTAAAGATATATATTTGCATAAGAAACTAACAAGTTAGAGTTATAGAACTTAATCAATTCTGTAAAAAATAATTCAGCGGAGTTTGTTCATCAAATCAATTAACCCCTTTTGGTGGGTTATTAAAAGAATATCTAAACTATGAAGATAGAAAACACAAAGGCACAAATGCGCAAAGGTGTTTTAGAGTATTGCATCCTCTCTATACTTAAAGGAGAAGATAAATATACTTCTGAAATTCTTGCAACATTAAAAGATGCCAAAATGCTAGTTGTAGAAGGCACTATTTACCCTTTATTAACAAGATTAAAAAATGCAGGACTACTAACTTACCGTTGGGAAGAGTCTACATCTGGCCCACCAAGAAAATACTACGCGCTTACAAAAACAGGAGAAGAATTTTTAACCGAATTAAATGCTACCTGGAACGAACTAAGAAATGCCGTAAACCTAGTTACCAACTCAAAAAAAACGAACAATGAATAAGACGATAAACATAAACCTTGCTAACTTATTCTTTCATATAGACGAAGATGCATACCGCAAACTAGACAATTATTTAAAAGCAATAAAGCAATCATTAAACAACGGTGCGGGTAGCGATGAAATTATTTCTGATATTGAAGCCAGAATTGCAGAGCTTTTTCAGGAAAAAGTTAAAAACGACCAACAAGTAATTACCAAAACAGATGTAGAAGATGTTATTGGTGTTATGGGGCAACCTGAAGATTACCGCGTAGACGAAGAGATTTTTGAGGACGAAGAGCAGCCTACATCAAAATCTAAAGCAAAAAAACTATACAGAGATACAGACAATAAATACATAGGAGGTATATCTGCTGGTATGGCACACTATTTAGGTATTAACCCTTGGTGGGTTCGTTTATTATGGGTTGTACTTACACTGGCTACTTTTAGCGGATTTATAGTAATTTATATTTTATTATTATTTTTAATACCAGAAGCTAAAACAACCTCGCAAAAACTAGATATGCGTGGTGAGTCCATAAACATTAGCAACATAGAACGTACTGTAAAAGAGAGTTTTAACACTGTTACTGATAAAGTTAAAAATGCAGATTACAATAAAGCCAGCGGAAAGCTAAAAACTGGTATTCAAACTTTTTTTGATGCTGTAGGCACCTTTTTCAGCTTTATATTTAAAAGTATTGGTAAAATTATAGGTGTATTCTTTATTTTAATTGGTGGTGCTGTGGTAATAGGCACCTTTATAGGCTTATTTACTGCGGGTTTTACAGATGCGTTTGTTATTAGCAACACACCTCTTTATAGTATAGTTAATAGTACAAGCGCACCAATTTGGCTTATATCATTACTAACATTTTTTGCCGTAGCAATACCATTTTTCTTTCTACTTTATTTAGGATTAAAAATTGTTGTATCTAACTTAAAATCTATTGGTACAATAGCAAAAATAACATTGTTTGGTGTTTGGTTAGCTGCTATTATTGGTTTAACAATTGTTGGTATTAAAGAAGCTACAGCTAATATGTACAAGGGTAGTGTTAATAAAACAGAGGAGTTAAAATTTACACAGCCTTTAGACACTTTATATATTTCTACTAGAACTAGTAAAAACTATGACAGACCAGAAAATTTTAGAATTAATGGAATGACATTTACTATAGATGAAAACGGTAAAAAACTATTACTAGATAACGATTTTATATTTGATATTGTTAGGTCTAATGATGACGTAGCTAGAATTAAAATACAGAAAGTATCTCAAGGTGGTTCTTTTGATGAAGCCAGACAAAGAGCTAAAACCATAGACTATAATTACCAAGTGCTAGATAATAAAATAATATTAGACAATTTTTTATTGCTAGACAGCAAAGGTAAAATTAGAGATCAAGAAGTAAACGTTACTCTTTATATTCCTAAAAATGTAATTATTAAGTTTGATTTTGATGCTGACACACACAATATTGGTTGGCATACATCATACAAAGAAGAAATTTACAGGTCTGAAGTTAAAGACTACACTTGGGTTATGAGTAAACAAGGTGTTCTAGAGTGTTTAGATTGTATTGATGAGGAACTTATAGAAGGTGAAGAAAAACAAGTTAATGAAGAGTCCAACTTATCTGTAGATGATGATGGCGTAAACATTAATATAAATGGAAATGAAAGTTCTTTAAATATTAAAATAGATGAAAACGGAGCACGTATCAAAGCTTCAAAAAATTAAAACATACAATTCAGCACTAAAAAACAACAATTCGGTCTATCTTTTTATAAATAACACTAACATTTATAGACTTTTACATCATCAATCAAAAACAACAATTATGACAACACTATCTAAAATCACAATCGCATTAATACTAAGTTTACTATTAACTTCTTGCTCCGTAAACTTTGGAAATGGTAAAAAAGGAAACGGAGTACTAACAGAACAAAGCAGAGATATTGCAGCTAGTTTTGACCGTGTTTCGGCATCAGAAGGCATTAATGTTTATGTAACGCAAGCAAAAGAATTTAGCATACGAGTAGAGGCAGATGAAAATGTTATAGACCTAATTGGTACAGACGTTAAAGATGGCAAACTTAAAATACACGCTATTGAAAACATTGGTAGAGCTACTAAAAACGTACACGTTACACTACCTGTTATTACTGCTTTATATAGTTCTAGCGGAGCAGACTTAAATTCAGAATCTCAAATAGAAGCTGACGAAATTGATTTAAATGCTAGTAGCGGAGCTGATATACAAATTGCTTTAGTGGCAAACTCTGTAAACGCAGATTGTAGTAGTGGAGCAGATATTAAGTTAAGTGGTAAAACAAATAACTTAACTGCAAATGCTAGTAGCAGTTCTGATATTGATGCGCGTGAGTTAAAAACAAAAAACTGTGATGCAGATGCTAGTAGCGGAGCAGATATTAGCGTAGATGTATCAGATTCTTTAATTGCAGATGCAAGTAGTGGAGCAGATATATTGTATACGGGTAATGCTACTGTTAAAAAAAATAAATCTTCTTCTGGTAGCGTAAAAAAGAGATAAATACTAAATGTTAAAAGCGTTTTATTAAGGTCAATCTTGTTTTGTTTACAAGGTTGACCTTATTATATTAGTATAAATTTAAATACTGATATGAATTTAACCTTAACAAAGTATATTCTTCCCCTAAAACATACATTTAGTATTTCTAGAGAGTCTCATAATTTTCAAGACAGTATGGTAGTAAGTCTTGGTTTAGAAGGTAAAGTTGGTTATGGTGAAGCTACAGCAAACCCTTACTACAAAATTACTTTTGAGAGTATGCAACAAGAAATTGAAAACATACGAACAGAAATAGAACATTACAATTTTACTACACCTGAAGATTTTAATCAATTTTTAAACAAAAAACAATTAAGCAACTTTGCTATTTGTGCTTTAGATTTAGCTGCACACGATTTGTATGGTAAAATTTTAAATAAACCATTGTATAAAATATGGAATACAGATAATAGCACCTACCCTATCACCAACTTTACCATTGGTATAGATTCTATAGATAATATGGTTTCTAAAATGAAAGAACAACCTTGGCCCATTTACAAGATTAAATTAGGTACAGACCAAGATGTTGCTATAGTTAAAGAACTTAGAAAACACT
>NZ_JBDVAA010000064.1:0-1179 GCF_039943695.1 Cellulophaga sp.
TTTTGAAGAAATAATTCATAATATGGGTGGTAAGGTGTTAGGAGATACACCAACCGCAGAACAAGATTATGGGCTAAACAAACCAGGAGAAATTATACACGAGGTTGGTACTACACGTATGGGTAATAACCCAAAAACATCTGTAGTAAACCAATACGAGCAAATGCATGATGTAGACAATGTTTTTATTGTAGATGCTGGCCCTTTTGTATCACAAGCAGATAAAAACCCTACGTGGACAATTTTAGCATTGGCTTGGAGAACATCAGATTATATTGTAGAACAGTTTAAAAAGCAAAATATCTAAGTTATGGATAGAAGAAAAAGTATAAAATCTATTATTCTTGGCGGTGTTGCCGGTGGTTTAGCTTTAAACGGTTGTAAACCAGGTACAGATAGTGATGCTGTTGCACCTGAAGAAGCTGCTATAGACGAAAAGTATTTTGGACGTACACCAGAAGAAAAAGAACAAATAGCAAAGTTACAAGCAGAACAATTTTTTAACGAGCACCAAATGGAAACATTAGGTGTACTATGTGCTCTAATTTTACCTGCTAATGAAAAGTACGGTAGCGCTACAGATGCAGGTGTGCCAGATTTTATAGAGTTTATGGCAAAAGATATACCAGCTTATCAAACTCAGCTTAAAGGAGGCTTAATGTGGTTAGACCATACTAGTAATAAAGATTATAGTGTAGAGTTTAAAAAAGCAACCCCAGAACAACAAAAAGTTATTTTAGACGGTATAGCTTTCCCAGATGAGAAAGAGCCTACGTACGAGCAAAACTTCTTTTCTCTAATGCGTAATTTAACTGTTACTGGTTATTACACATCTAAAGAAGGCTTAGAAGACTTAGGTTATAAAGGAAATACGCCTAATGTTTGGGATGGTGTACCACAAGATGTATTAGACAAACACGGAAAATCTTATCCAAAAGATTGGATGCCTAAGTTTGTAGACCAAAGTAAACGTAATATTATGGCAGAATGGGATGATGATATGAATTTAATTACATAAATCATTTGGTTTTAAATTAAGAATGTTAAATTGCCTTTAGAGTTATAATCTAAAGGCAATTTTTGTTTTTAAGCCAATTTTTATGATACATAAGTTAGATAATCTAAAAACTAGCGACCTCGAGATTCTTAAAAGCAATATAGATTCTGGTGGTAAATTTG
>NZ_JBDVAA010000065.1:0-15489 GCF_039943695.1 Cellulophaga sp.
AAGATAAATTAACAGAACTATCTGCAAGCTCTGCAACATATACCTCTGGCATTGGTTCTTTAAGTATGTCTTGTCTTTCGCTACATATTTGCAATAAAATTTCTTTTGCAAGCTTAATATTAGAACTATATCCAATACCTACTGTAATTTTATCTCTTCTTGTGCTTTCTATATTGTAGTTTACAATGTTGTTGTTAGATAACTGTCCGTTTGGTATAATGGCAACTTGATTACCAAAAGTAGTTAGCTTTGTTGTAAATATTGATATTTCTTTAACTGTACCATCTACTCCTTGTGCCGTGATAAAGTCGCCTAATTTAAAAGGTTTAAAAAGTAGAATTAAAACACCACCAGCAAAATTAGCTAAAGAACCTTGCAGTGCTAAACCTATTGCTAAACCAGCAGCACCAATAACTGCTACCAATGATGATGATTGTACACCAAGCTGAGTTATGACTAATACAAATAAAACTACTTTTAAGGCAATTTTAATAAAGCTTTGCAAAAACGATTCTAACGTTGGGTCATAATCCTTAACCGCAAAGAATTTTGCTACCATACGGTTAATGAATTTTGTAACCCATAAACCCACTATTAAAATAATTGCTGCTACTATTAAGTTAGGGAGAAACTCCCAGAACTTGGCTATAAATTTCTCTGCGTATTCTTCGTAATCTGTTAATATACTCATCTTCATTTTCTCTTTTTGTTTATACAAAGCAAAGAAAAAAAATACTCTTCTAAATGGGCTTTAACATTATATTAAAAATCAAATTATGATTTTAAAGAGCTGTACCTCTATGTTGTTTGTAAAGTCTATTTATAATGCTTTTTAAGACTTTTATGCTAGGGTATGCAGTTGTTAATTTAAGACTGCATAGCGGCTCTAATGGCTTATTTGGTTATTAATTATTTGAGGTTAAAAAAAGTGACTTATAGTTAATATTCTGAATACCATATAAAATAAAAAATAGCGCCCAAAAAGGCGCTATTTAATTGTATTATTTGAATAGGTAAAAATTATTTTACTTCAAAAGTAATTTTAAGGTTTACTCTAAATTCTGTTACTTCACCGTCTTTAACAATTGCACTTTGGTCTTGTACATAAACAGATTTAATGTTTTTTACAGATTTTGATGCTTGTACAACTGCTTTTTTGGTTGCATCTTCCCAACTCTTGTCAGAGTTTGATAATACTTCAATAACTTTTAAAATTGCCATAATTAATGTGTTTAGATTTCTATAAAAATAGCAAAATTATTTTACATTTAAAACTGATTATTAGCCGTTTAAAGCAACAACTTCATTTATTTTGTCTCCCATTAAGTTTTTAAGTGTATTCTCTATACCGCTTTTAAGAGTAAAAGTTGAAGACGGGCAACCACTACAAGCACCTTGTAATACAACGTTTACGGTTTTTGTAGTCTCATTGTAAGACTTAAACATAATGTTACCACCATCACTAGCAACAGCAGGTTTTATATATTCTTCTAAAATGTCAATAATTTGTTTAGAGGTGTCGTCTAAGTTCTCATCTTGTAATTGTGTAGCAGGCGCTTCTTGTTTTTGCTTGCTTATACTATTGGCAGATACAACCTCTTTTCCTTCTGTTAAGAATGCTTGTATACTTTCTCTAACTTCTAATGTAATCTCATTCCAATCTGCATCTTCAGTCTTAGTAACAGAAACATAATTTTCATCTAAAAAAACTTCTTTTACAAACGGAAATTTAAATAACTCTGTAGCTAACTCAGAATCTTTTGCTTCTTCTTTATTTTTAAATTCAAAAATTGTTGGTACAATTAATTTATTAGCAACAAAACGCATAGCTGCTGGGTTAGGTGTATTTTCTGCATAAACTGTTGCAGGTACACTTTGTGGGTCTTCTTGTTCGTGAACAATAACTTCGCCACTATTTAAATATTCTACCAATTGCTGGGCTACTTCATCTCTAACATCATCCCAAGCAACAATATCAAAACGTTCTAATGCTATAAAGTTACCAGAGATATAAACAGTTTTTATAAATGGTAAGTAAAATAATTGCTGCGCTAAAGGAGAATTTTTAGCATCATCAATATTTTTATATTCGTAGCTATTATTTTTAGTTATAAAGTGATTAGTTTCAAACTTTAATATAGCTGGATTTGTTGTTGTATATATGGTAATATTATGCTCTTTCATCTTAAAAAAATAATTTTTACAAAAGTACAAACAAATTCACTCATACCATATATAATAATATAGTGTATGTAAACGTTTTAATATAAATTTAATACTTTTGGACTTATAGCCCTTAATTTATGAAAAACTTATTTTTAGCCTTGTTTTCTTTCCTGTTACTTGGTATTTCTAGTCTAACAGCGCAAGAAGGGATTCCTGTCTATTTTGATTATTTGTCGGATAACTACTACTTAGTACACCCATCTATGGCGGGTATTGGCGAAGGAGGTAAAATAAGAGCTACTATAAGAAAACAATGGTTTGATGTTGAAGAGGCACCAAACTTACAAACAATAAATGCACATTTTAGATTAAATGAAAAAAGTGGAGTAGGAGCTATTATTTTTAATGATGCTAATGGTTACCACTCACAAACAGGTGTAAAACTAACGTACGCACATCATTTACGTTTTTCTAGAGATTTAAGAAATTTAAATCAGCTTTCTTTTGGTATTAGTGCAGGTATAATGCAAAGTAATTTAGATGAGAGCGAGTTTAATTCTGTTACTCCAGATCCAATTATTACTGGTGGAAACATTAGCTCATCATACTATAATATGGATTTAGGAGCGTCATATAATTATATGGAGTTTTATGCACACGCTACTATTTTAAATGTTTTAAATAGTAAACGTAATGTATATTATAAAGATAGGGCAGATGACCCTAATGCAACTGTTGTAGATAATTTAAGAAGATATGTATTGTCTGCAGGTTATGTTTTTGGTAAAGGAGATTGGCAATTAGAGCCTTCTGTAATGTTACAAATGACAGATTTTACCAATGAAAAAACCATAGATATGAACGCAAAAGTTTACCGTAGTTTAGATTTTGGTACGCTTTGGGGTGGCTTGTCTTACAGACGTAGTTTTGATGGCGCTTTATACCAAAATACTAGCGGAAGTACTAAAGAACAAAGATTGCAATTAATTACGCCTATTGTTGGTGTTAACTATAAAAACTTTTTAGTGTCTTATAATTATTCTTACCAAATGGGAGATATTAGGTTTGATAATGGTGGTTTTCATCAATTAACTTTAGGGTATAATTTTGGACAAGTATCTGAAAAGAGGTTTGACTGTAAATGTCCTGCTGTAAATTATTAAGATAAATAAATAGATATAAGAAAGCCTGTGATTGTAAAATCACAGGCTTTCTTATTTTTTAATAAAAATTATTTATCCCACGTATAGTTTTTACTTTTTCCTTGTTTTACAATAGCAGAAATCATTGCATTTTCTAACTCACCTTTAGAGCCTTCTTTTTGGTTTTTAGCAATATAAGCTTCACGTTTTGTATTTGCTTCTTTAATTTGTTGCTGTATGCTTTTTCTTTGCTTTTCCTTTGTTTCAATAAAAGCTTCAATCTCTTTTGTAGATTTGTTTTGTAACTCTTTAGGTAGTTGTTTTTTATCAATCTTAGATACACTAAAATTTTTGTTTTTAGACGCATCAACTAAATCCCAAGAGGCATTATTGTATAATCTAGAGCTTTTACTTACTGCTCTTTTTACCATAACAGCTTCTTCCATTTCTGCAGCTTTATCATCTTGTACAGATTGTAATGCCATTTTAGAACTCCCTAAGCTACCGTAAGAAACATATGTTTTGTTTAATTTTTTATTTAGAGTGATGATTACATCGTCATAAGGAGTATCTATGTGTATTACTTTTTTATTATGGTTGATAGCAATGTACTCGCCACCTGTTAATTGTGCGCCGTTTTTCCAATGACTATTTGCACCTTGGTTGTAGTCTCCACAAAAAATGGTATTTACAACAATACCTTTTTCTTTAGCATCAGATGTAGCATCTTTATAGTCTAATTTACCTTGATTAAAAGGCTCGTTACCTGCAATAAAAATCATTTTAAGATTATCTGGATTTGTACCCCAATCTAAATTTTTAATAGATGTGCTAATAGCCTCACCACAATATTCATCTCCACCATTTGTAGTTAAAGAAAATAGTTTTTCAGATATTTCATCTAAATCGTTGCTAAAGTTTATTACTTGCCTAATGTAACCATCTTGTTTTTCAATAGTACTATTACCGTACTCGTACAAGGCAATTTGTAATTCTGGTCTAACCTCATTACCACATTTTACATAGCTAAATTTGTTTACAATATCCCAAAGTTGTGCTTTTGCTTGGTTTATTAAACCGTCCATACTGTTACTAGTGTCTAATAATAACGCCACTTTAACCACGTTTTTTTCTGGTTTTTTAGTGTCCACTAAAGCTTGTGTAGCTAAAGTTATTTCTTTTTTTGGTTTTGTATTAGCGTTACAGCTAATTGTAGTTCCTATACATAAGGTTAGTAATGCTATACCTGCTATTTGTTTTACGTTTTTCATTTTGCGTATTTTTTATTTGTTACAGGGTAAAAGTATTTTTAATGTTTCCTATAAAAAACAAGGAATGAGGGAACAGGCATTTTGGGTGAGCAAACAAACCATTAGACTTTGTAAGGCTGTCTAAAACAATTGTTTTTGTTGTAAAAGCTGCGTTTTAGCATTTTTTAGAGTCAGATAAAACAACTAAGTTTACCATATCTAATTGTAAAAATGAAGTTAAAAAAATACATACTACTATACTTATTGTTTGTATCAGTAATTGCTTTTTCTCAAGTTAATACAGGAAAACAATTTACGATTAAAGGCACTGTTAAAACTAAAGAAAATAGAAATCCTATTTCTGGTGTAGAGGTTTCTGCTACTAGCGGAGCAATAGTATATACAGATACTTTTGGTGCATATCGCATAAAAGCAGAAGTTGGAGATTATTTGTTGTTTAAGAGTTTAGAGTTTGAAACAGTAGAATACCGTATTAAGGATGATGAAGATGTAGATGTTTTAGTAGAAGGCTTAGATGAAGATGTGCAATTAAGCAAAAGTGCATTACATAAAATGTATTTAGATTCTGCTAAGCAGTTTAAAAAAATAGACATTGGTAAGAGTATAGATTATATTAGAGTTTCTTTAGAACAATTAGGAAAAAGAGGTAATAACAAAGAGCGTGCGGCATCTTACGCCTTATTAGGTGAAATATACCAGTATCATAAACAGTATGACCTTGCTGTTGATAATTACAAGGAGTCTTTAACGTATAGTACTACAG
Source organism: Cellulophaga sp. (assembly GCF_039943695.1). NCBI lineage: Bacteria > Pseudomonadati > Bacteroidota > Flavobacteriia > Flavobacteriales > Flavobacteriaceae > Cellulophaga > Cellulophaga sp. The sequence continues at coordinate 5,343 of NZ_JBDVAA010000065.1, forward strand.
GTGAGTCTCAGTTATTGTTAGCCAATGCTTACCTTTTAAATAAAGAGTATAAAAAAGCTGAAGTGCTATTTTTAAAGATAGATGGAAGTGCAAAGTTATCAACCTATAAAAAAATAGTCTTGTATGAAGGTTTGGGTGACGCCTATAAAGGACTAAAAAATACAAGCAAAGCAGTAGCTAATTACACTAAAGGGTTAGATTTAGCTAAAAAAGAACTTGTAAAACCTAAAATCACAGATTTAAACACCAAAATAGCAGAAGCTTACGGTGATGCAAACCAAACTGAAGAAGCTGTAGGTTACTTTGAAAATTCTTTAAAGTCTGCAAAAACAGAGGCTCCACAACGTGCTTTAGAAGTAAATGATAGAGCTGCAGATTTCTATAATAAAAATAGCTTGTATAATGAGGAAATGAAATTGCGCCAGCAAAGTTTGGAAGATATAGAACTGCTAGAAAGCTCATCTAAAAAGAAGGCAATAAAAAGAAATGCTGTTACTAAAGAAGTAGAGGCACCAATAACAAGACAGCGTATAAATTACAAAATAGCAAACAATTTAATTGTACAGGATAAGTTAGACGAGGCCATTCCGTACTTAGAAGAAAGTATTTCTGAAGCTGCTAGTGAAGATGATTTGGTGGTGCAAAAAGATGCTACACGTAAACTGTCTGAGGTTTATGATGATAAAGGAGACTACTCTAAAGCTTTAGAAACCTATAAAAAATATGCTGCTGTGGCAGATACTTTATATGCACGTAAAGAACAAGAAATTTCTAGGGCAGAACGTTTAAGTAAACAAATTGCAGAAAAACAAAATCGTATTACAGGTTTAGAAAAAGATAAAGAGTTGTACGAGAGTAAATCTAGTTTAGCGCGGACTAAGCAAGATTTGTATACCACAACATCTATAAAGCAAAAGATTTTAATTTATGCTTTAGTTTTAGGTATGTTTCTTTTTGGTATTGCTGCTTTTTTCTTTTACAGAAGTAACAGACAGCAAAAATTAGCAAATAATTTATTAGCATTAAAATCGCTTAGATCACAGATGAATCCGCATTTTATTTTTAATGCGTTAAACTCTGTAAATAATTATATATCTAAGAGTGATGAGCGTAGTGCCAACCGTTTTTTAAGTGAATTTTCAACCTTAATGCGTGCCGTTTTAGAAAACTCTGAGGAAGATTTTATACCGTTAACAAAAGAGTTAGAGTTGTTAGAGTTGTATGTGAAGTTAGAGCACTCTCGTTTTCCTGATAAATTTAATTACACCATAACAACAGATCCAAATATAGATGTAGCAGCTTTTCAAATTCCACCAATGCTGCTTCAGCCTTATATAGAAAATGCTATTTGGCACGGATTGCGCTATAAAGACGAGTTGGGTTTTTTAAATATCAACCTAAAACAAAAAAATAAAGAAACAATAGAAATTACTATTGAAGATAATGGTATAGGCAGAAAAAAGAGTGCCGAGTTAAAAACGCAAAACCAAAAAAAACAGCGTTCTAAAGGTATGGGGAATATAAAAAAAAGAGTCTCAATTTTAAATAGTATGTATAAAGACAAAGTAGATGTTAACATACAAGATTTAAATAGTGATGGTTCTGGTACAAAAGTGTTGTTAACTTTAAAAAAGGACTAATAATAGGTGGTTATTTTAAAATAAGATAGAATGAAGTTAAACGCAATTATAGTAGAAGACGAGGCTAATAGCAGGGAAATTTTAACCAACTATTTAACTAAGTATTGCCCAACAGTACATTTGTTAGGAGAGGCAGCATCCATAAAAGAAGGTTTAGAGTTAATTAAAAAACACCAGCCAGACTTAATTTTTTTAGATGTAGAAATGCCATTTGGTAATGCTTTTGATTTGTTAGACCAAGTGCCAAACAGAACTTTTGAAACCGTTTTTGTTACCGCATATAACCAATATGCTATGGATGCTTTAAATAGCCACGCCGCATATTATTTAATGAAACCCATTAATATTGACGAATTAATAAAGGCAGTAGAATATGTAGGTGAAATTAGAAGCAAGGAAAATGCTTTAGAAGACCAAATTTTACAACCAAAAACAAATAAAATAGACGGTAAAATAACACTGCCACAACAAGATGGTTTTCAGGTTTTAAATGTTGCTGATATTCTTTTTTGCAAGGCTGATGATAATTATACTGAAATTTACCTGGAGAATAAAAAGATATTAGTGAGCAAAACACTAAAATATTTTGAAGAGGCAATGGCAGATTTTCCGTTTGCACGTATACATAAATCTTACCTTGTAAATGTAAACTCAATAGCTAAATACAAAAAAGGAAAAGGCGGTAGTGTGGTGTTACATAATGGTAAAGAATTGTTAGTTTCTGCATCTAAAAAGAAAGAACTTTTATCTTATTTTGAATAAATTTTAAATACATAATTGCGCTATGATACTTAAAGAAGTAAACGGAAAAGCACCACAAATTGGAGAAGATTGTTTTATTGCAGAAAATGCAACAATTGTTGGCGACGTAGTAATGGGTAGCCAGTGCAGTGTTTGGTACAATGCTGTGCTACGTGGAGATGTACATTTTATAAAAATGGGTAATAAAGTTAATGTGCAAGATGGCGCTGTTATACATTGTACCTATAAAAAAAGTCCAACTACTATAGGTAATAACGTTTCTATTGGGCATAATGCCATTGTACACGGTTGTACTATTAAAGATAATGTTTTAATAGGTATGGGTAGTATTGTAATGGATGATTGTATTGTAGAAAGTAACAGTATTATTGCTGCTGGTGCAGTAGTTACAAAAGGGACTCATATACCTTCTGGAACGGTATTTGCAGGTATGCCAGCAAAGAAAATTAAGGATATAAGCGTAGAATTAAGTGAGGGCGAAGTGAACCGTATAGCTAATAATTACGTAACTTATTCTAGTTGGTTTAAAGACAAGGAATAAACTTTGGTAAAAGCAATATGCGTTCTACATAAGTTTACTTATTTTTGTCAATCAACTTAAAAACAAAAAAAATGAATGCATATATATTTCCTGGTCAAGGAGCACAGTTTGTAGGAATGGGTTTAGACCTTTACGAAAAGTATCCTTTGGCGCAAGAATTATTTGAAAAAGCAAACGATATATTAGGTTTTCGTATTACAGACATTATGTTTGAAGGTACACCAGAAGACCTAAAACAAACAAAAGTAACACAACCTGCAATTTACTTACACTCTGTAATTATGAGTAAAGTTATGGGTGATGCTTTTAAACCAGATATGGTAGCTGGGCATTCATTAGGAGAATTTTCTGCTTTAGTTGCAAATGGTACGTTAACTTTTGAAGACGGATTAAAATTAGTTTCTCAGAGAGCATTAGCTATGCAAAAGGCTTGTGAAATGCAATCTAGTACAATGGCAGCTGTTTTAGGTTTAGAAGACAATGTTGTAGAAAAAGTTTGTGAAGAAATTGATGGTGTTGTTGTTGCTGCAAATTATAATTGTCCAGGACAGTTAGTTATTTCTGGAGAAGTAGAAGCTATAAACACAGCTTGTGAAAAATTAAAAGAAGCCGGAGCAAGAAGAGCATTGTTATTGCCAGTTGGTGGCGCATTTCATTCGCCATTAATGGAACCAGCAAGAGAAGAATTAGCTGCTGCAATAGAAAACACTACGTTTAGCGAGCCAAGTTGTCCAATTTACCAAAATGTACCTACTACAGCGGTAAAAGATGCAGAAGAAATAAAAAAGAATTTAATATCTCAATTAACAGCTCCTGTAAAATGGACACAAAGTGTGCAAAATATGGTTGCAGATGGTGCAACTTTATTTACAGAGGTTGGTCCAGGTAAAGTTTTACAAGGATTGGTGAAAAAAATTAATAGAGCATCAGAAACTACATCGGCAGAATTAGCCTAAATACCTCATATATAAAAAAGTAAAGTTATTGGTAATAACTGTTACTGAGAGGTGAAATATGTTCTTTGTCGATTTTGTTTATCGACAAATGGCATTTTGGTTAATATTGTAGTCTATCTGTTATAAATTATAGTTGAGTAACACTATCTATAAAAGAAAATGAAAATTAAACAATTAGACAGTTTCCGTATTATAAAAAAACACAAAGCATATTGCTTTCTAGTACTATTTTTGTGTTTTGGTTTTTTAGCATCAGCGCAACAGGTTTCAGTTCAGGCAGATGCTAATGCGGCGGAGACTGGTTCTGTATCAGGAAGTTTTAGAATTTCTAGAACAGGGAATATACGCACTAGTTTACGGGTTAATTATACTGTTTCTGGAACAGCAACAAACGGAGTGGATTACAACACTGTAGGAGGTTCTATTTTAATTCCTGTTCCTAGTAGGAGTGTTAGTTTAGATATTGAAGGTATAGTAGATGATACTTTAATTGAAGGAGATGAAAGTGTAATTATTACCATATCTGAAAATGCAAACTATGATATAAACCCTTTAGCGGGTTCTGATAGAATAGCAATTATAGATAATGAGCCTGTTTGTGCTACAACTCCTAATGCACCAGAGTTAAGAACTGGTGAAGAAACTACCTTTTGTGATAGCTTTACTAAAGACTTAAATGATTATGTATCTAGTGTAACACCTGCGGGTACAGTACTAACTTGGAGTAGTAGTGATGATTTGTTAGATGACTCATCTTATTATGATAGTTCTGTAATTGGATTTTCGGGAGAGTTTTACGGGTTTTATTTAGACGAGGCTAATAACTGTGTTAGTCCACCTTTAAAAATAACAATAGTTCAAAATAATAGTCCAACTGTTACTGGTACTTCTGCATCTAGGTGTGGAGAAGGTGTAGTAACATTATCAGGCACAACTACAGATGGTTCTTTATTGTGGTATGATGCGCCTACTGGAGGAACATTAGTACATACAGGATTAAATTTTGATACACCAATATTGGCAACTACAACATCTTATTACGTAGAGGCAACAGCAAATGGTTGTACGTCTGCAAGGGTAGAGGTTGTAGCAACAATAAATGACCAACCATCTTCTGGTACAGGTACAAACACTACTGCGTGTTCTCTACCAGGTAATGGCAGAGTAACTGTAGTAAATTTAGACGATCAATTAACAGACGAAGATGCAGGGGAATGGACGTTAGTTTCTCAGCCAGCATCTAGTTCAATTACAATAGATGTTAATAGTGTAGATTTTGCAAACCAGCCACTAGGAGAATATCAGTTTACATATACAACTACTGGTTTTGTTGCTCCTTGTGAAGCAGAAACAACTACAATAACGGTTACAGTAGTAGATTGCGCGCCTACAGACACAGATTTATCTGTTGTAAAAACGGTAGATAAAGATGAGGTTTTTACAGGTGAAGATGTAACTTTTACAATTACTGTAGAAAACCTAACTGGTGATGCAGTTACAGCTATAGAAATTACAGATGTTTTAAATGCAACTACTGGTTTTAGTTATGTTTCTGATGTAGCACAACTAGGGACTTTTGACAGTGCAACAGGTATTTGGACAATACCAGAGTTAGCAGCTGGTGAAAGTACATCAATACAAATTACAGCAACTGTTGTAGACGGAGGTTCGCATATTAACACCGCAGAAATAACAAGTAGTAACCCTGTAGATTTAGCTACTGCTAATAATCAAAGCTCGGTTACTGTTGGTATTAAACAGATTGATATGTCTGTTTCTAAATCGGTAGATAAAACAACCACAACTGTTGGCGATATTGTTGTTTTTACAATAACACTTACCAACGAGACCGATGGTTTGGTAACAGATATAAGTGTTACAGACCGTATAGAAAATGCAATGGGTTTTACATACGTTTCACATACAACCACAGCAGGTAATTATGATGTTGCTACTGGTATTTGGACGCTAAATGAAATACTAGGTAATGAAGAACAGGTGTTAGAAATAACAGCTATGGTGCTAGAAGATGGTACACACGAAAATACGGTAGAAATAACGGATTCTTTTCCTTTGGATATTGCCAATGTAGAAAATAATACAGCATCTATAATTGTTACTGTAGAACCAAGAAGTAATGATGAATGCGGATTTTTATTTAATCAGTTTTCTCCAAATGCAGATGGTGTAAACGATTTTTTACGCATAAATTGTATAGAAAACTATACAGGTAATACACTTGTTATATTTAATAGGTTGGGTAGTGAAGTATACAGTGCTACTAATTACCAAAACAATTGGGATGGTACTTGGAAAAAAGGAGATTTGCCAAATGGTACATATTTTTATGTGTTAGACTTGGCAGATGGTTCAGAAGTTAAAAAAGGATGGATTCAAATCATAAGATGATACAAAAACAAATGAAAAAATCCACGCAGATGTATAAGTACTTAGGTATACTTATGTTGTTTTTTGTTAGCGCTAACGTCTTTGCACAAAAAGAACCGCAGTATACACAGTATATGTATAACATTGGAAGTTTTAATCCTGCTTATGTAGGAAGTGTAGAAGACCCAGAAATAATGAGTTTATACAGAACGCAATGGGTAGGAGTTCCTGGCTCACCTACAACCATACGTATAGGGGCAAACATACCTTTTTCTAATGAAAAAACAGGATTAGGTTTTAATGCATACTCAGACAAGTTAGGGCCAATGAGTCAGTCTTTAATAAACATCTCTTACTCTTACCAAGTAAAACTATCAGACTATGTAAAATGGTCTTTTGGTATAAATGCAGGGGCTTCAATTTTAGATATCGATTTTACAAAAGGAGATTTTGAGTTTCAGAACGAACCTGCATTACAAGATACACAGTATAATGAGTTTTACCCAATTATAGGAGCAGGTACATTTGTATATGCCGACAATTGGTATTTAGGTCTTTCTGTACCTAATATATTAACCAGTACGTTGTATAATGATGAGGTTGCTGTTATTGAAGAAGATAAAACTCAAGTTAATTTTATAGGTGGCCTTGTGTTTGATTTAAGTGATGGATTAAAATTTAAGCCAGCATTTTTAATAAATTATATTAATGAGTCTCCTTTAAACGTAAACTTATCTACTAATTTTTTAATTAGTGATTTAGTTACTGTTGGAGCATCGTATAGGTTTGATAATGCTATAAGTGGTTTGGCTGGTTTTCAAGTCTCTAATTCTATGTATGTAGGTTATTCGTATGACTATTCTACAAACGCATTTAAGAACTATAATGATGGTTCTCATGAGGTTATTTTAAAGTTTTATTTGGGTAGATCAGGAGGAACAAAAAGAAGTAAGCGCTCAAAAGACAATAAAAAACCCAAACAAATAGATACACCAAGATTCTTTTAATACAAACAATATGAAATTTAAACTTAGCTTTTTACTTTTAAATTTAGTTGTACTATCTGTTTGTGCTCAAAATTTAAAATCAGCCGGAGATCGTTATTTTTTTCAGTATAAATACGAGCAAGCAGTTAAAGAATATGAAAAAGAGAGTAAAGAGACTGTACTTACTACACAGCAGTTTTTAAACTATGCAGAGGCATATTTTAATACAAAACAGTTTCAGAAATCTTGGGATACGTACAAGTTAATATTGGAGAGTGATGCTATTGTATCTCCATTTCATTACAATAAAATGCTACGTAGCTTATACGCTATATCTGGTAAGGATGAAATGAATAAGTATTTAGAAAATGATACTATTTTAAAAGAAGCTTCTTGGGCAGAAAATGCAAAGTTTAATTTTGATATAGAAAATAAAGAAGATGTTGTGATACCTAATTACAATGTTTTTAATGTAAAAGCAAACAGTATAGCTGCAGATTTTTCTCCATCGTTTTACAAAGAAAAATTATTATTTACTAGTGATAGGGCTCTAACCTTAGTTAAGAAAAAGAAAAAGCAAGAAACCATATATTTAGATATATACGAAAGTGAAATTGAGGCAGATGGCGATATTACTAATGTAAAACCATTTGATGGTATACCAAAAGCTAATTTTCATGAAGCAACACCATATTACTCATCAGAATTAGAAAAGCTATTTTACGTGTTGTCTAATGAAAAAGATGGCGAAATGTTATATGATGAAAAAGGGAAAAATGCACTTTCTATAGCAAGAGTAGATCGCAATAAAAACTTTAACTACGTGCTTAAACATTTAAGTACTAGTTTTTACTATCCTTTTTACGATGCAGCCTCTCAACGTTTATACTTTGCTGCTAATTTTGAGGATAGTAGCTATGGTGGTACAGATATTTACTATGTTAACACCAGTAACGGACAAATTATGTCTGCACCAATTAACCTGGGACCAAGAGTAAATACTCCCGGAAACGAAATTTCGCCTTTTGTTTTTGAAAACGGATTGTATTTTTCTTCCGATGTGTTTTATGGTTATGGAGGTATGGATATTTACAAGTCTAACTTAAAAGCAGATGGTAGCGCTGGCGTGCCAATTAATTTAGGAGAAGGTATTAATTCTGTTAAAGATGATTTTGGCTTTATTGTTAAAAATGATAATACTGGTGGTTTAGAAGGGTATTTCTCTTCTAACAGAGAAGGTGGTAAGGGTAAAGATGATATTTATGGTTTTAAAGTAGCAGAAAAGCCTAAGTTAAATACCATTGTCTTACAAGGAAAAACATTAAATGCTTTAAATAATGTTAGGGTTGCTAATGTGTCTATAAAGGTGTTAGATCAAAATAATAAAGTTATAAAAGAGCTAGAGTCTGCAGATGACGGATCTTATGAAATAGAGTTACCTTGGCAAACAAAAATTACAGTTATAGCATCTAAAAAAAAGTACTCTTTATTTAGACAATTTTATACAGCAGATGATTTAAAAAATAAAAAGGAAACACCAATTTATTTAGATTTTGCAGATGATTTTGTTGTAGAAAAAGAAGGCAAAACAATGCTTAAACTAAGTAAGTTTGAGTTTAAAACCAAAAGCACTAAACTAACTCCAGGTATTATTGCAGAATTAGATAAAGCAATAAAAATAATTAAAAAGTTTCCAGAGTTTAATCTTCAAATAGAATCGCATACAGATAGTAAAGGAGGTTCTTCATCTAACTTTAGAGTGTCTCAAGGTAGGGCAGATAATATTAAAAATTACTTATTAAGTAATGGTGTTCCTTCTAAAAATATATTATACACTATTGGTTATGGAGAAGATCATGTGCTAAACAAATGTGTAAATGGTGTCTATTGTATAGATTACTTTCATGCAGAAAACCGAAGGTGCAACATTGTTGTTCTAAATTATAAAGAGCTGTATTAATACAGCTCTTTTTTTGTATAGTCTCCTATCACTTATGGGACTATTTTTAAATCACTCAAGTTTATTGAATATTACTATAATTTTTTTGTCTTATTTAAATTGATACTTTTCTAGATTTTCCTATATTTAATAATTCAATTAATTTTATAGGAAATTATTCTGTAAAACACAGTTTTTAGGTGCATAATAATACATATTTAGCAAATTTATTAAATATGTGTTTTTATGTTGATGTACTGTAACATCTAAAATGTAAACTGTTGTTTTATTAGAGTTTTACTAGTTATTAGTAATCACAAGCACAAAACAAATAGCACATGAGTAATTATCACATTAAACATTTAGAGGAATATTTTCAGGTATACCGAAAATCTGTACGTAACCCAGAAGCCTTTTGGGAAGAAATTGCAGAAGAGCATTTTTTATGGAGGAAAAAGTGGGATAATGTTTTAAGCTGGGATTTCTCTAAGCCAGAGGTAAAATGGTTTGAAAATGCGAAGCTTAATATTACAGAGAATTGTATAGACAGGCACTTAACAACTAGAGGTGAAAAAACAGCTATTCTTTTTGAGCCTAACAACCCTAATGAAGAGGCACAACACATAACCTATTATGAGCTACATAAACGTGTGTGTAAAATGGCAAATGTGCTTAAAGAAAATGGAGTTAAAAAAGGAGATCGTGTTTGTATTTATTTGCCTATGATTCCGGAGTTAGCGGTATCTCTATTGGCTTGTGCAAGAATAGGAGCTATACACTCTGTTGTTTTTGCAGGTTTTTCTTCTAATGCTTTAGCAACAAGAATTAATGACTCTGACTGTAAAATTGTAATTACTTCTGATGGATCTTTTAGAGGAAAAAAATCTATAGATTTAAAAGGTATTGTAGATGTGGCTTTGGACGACTGTCCTGGT
>NZ_JBDVAA010000066.1:0-44855 GCF_039943695.1 Cellulophaga sp.
TCGCCAAAAAATATAACACCGTATAAATTTAATTGCTAAATTTAAACATTAATTAAGGTCATTGCTCATTTGCTAAGCCCGAATTTCCTTCGGAAACTCTTTGCTCGCAAACACGCAACTAACCTTATACGAACCGTTGTAGCACATTTGCGGAAAACCTATGAAGTACAAAAATTATAAATCAGCAATTCACAATTTCACTCATTCTTTTATGAGTATTGATTATATGAAAAGTGGACGACTTGCTGTAAATGTACTTATTGATTTATACAAAATCGGAAAAGAAAATAAAGCAACTTTTGATTTTATAAAAAAGGAAATAAAACCGAAAGAAGCGGAATCTAAAGAAAGTAAACAATTACTAAACGATTATTTGAATTGGTTACCAGAGCATTTTAAAAACCACGACTGTGATTTGAATAAATTAGAAAAACTTGAAATAACAATTTGGACTGATTTTAATAAAACTATCACACCTTTGAGAATGAATAACACAAAGGAATTTGAACTTCATACTCTAACAAAATGGAAAGCTGACGGAAGAGATGAACAAACTCTTGAGATTTCACAAACTGAATTAATAAAGGAATATTATTTGAACATTGGAATACCTGAATTTTGAAAATAAAAACGTGCTACAACAACGTGTATAATTAATGGCTAGTTCTAGCCTACTTACGAAAATCCTCGCGGACTTTCTTGGTCGGTAATTATTTACTAAATTAGTTGTTTGAAACACGCAACAAACCATATACAAACACGTTGTACATAATTTACCAAAACCACCGAAATACAGAATACAAAGTTTAAAACTGAAAAAATGCCATTTCCAATAGAAGAAAAATATATTATCGAAACAGAGTCTGAATTAAACGTAAAATTTCCTGCTGAATTTAAAAATCGAATGATAAGTTTGAATGGTGGAGAAATTGAAGAAGTCATAGAAAATGAAGAAGAAGATTACATTTATTGGTTATATCCTTTTTTTGACAAATCAGATAAGAAAAGAATAAGTAGAACTTGTAACCATATTGGACTTGAAACTGAAAACTCTCGGAAATGGGAAAACTTTCCAAAAAACACAATTGCTATTGGACACGATGGAAGTGGAAATAAACTTGTCTTAATTCATAATGGAAATGGAGTGCTTTCTGAAAACTTATACTTTTGGGACCACGAAACAGGAGAAATAGAAAAGATTGCTGAATCAATAAAAGAACTGGACGGATAAAAAAAACTATGTACAACAATGTGTATAAAACATAGCTAGTAAGTGCTAAACCGAAAGTTCGGGCATTTTTACAAGCACCGCCAAATCTGCGATTTGGCATTTGAAAAGAAAAAAGATAAATCCAAAATCGCAGATTTGGCTAAGTCATAATTCGAAACTTTCGTGTATACTTATACGCTACGTTTCATACACTAACCGTTGTACGCAAGCTGAAAAATGAGCACCAAAAATAAAAATCAGTCTGGAAAAACATTTATTGATAACGGAATTGTTGTCTGGGAATTTGACGAAAAAAAAGTAGTCGAAGTTCCAATTGACAGTATAAAATTGATTGCGGAATACACTACTGCAAACGGACCAATAATGGACGATTGGTTTTTGGTAATTTATAATGTAAAAGCGGAATATTTTGAAATTTCAATGTATGCGGATAATATCCAAGAAATGATGAAAGAGTTAGGAGAAAAAATGGAATTTGAATTAGTTTCAACCCTATTTTCTTCGACTGAATGGGAATCAAATATTCTATATCCGACAGAGTTTGACGGACAAGATTTGTGGAAAATTGTAAAATCCGAACCAAAATCGACTTTTGAAAAACTCAAGTCATTTATCGGAATTAATAAAACGGAAATAAAACTAACTGAAATAACGAAAAAAATAATTGGAAAAAAGCCAGCGTACAACAATGTATAACCGCAATTACGGCGGATTCGACTACGTCCGAATCCACTCGGAATTGCTAACATCTGTGCTAAACCGAAAATTAACGCATATCAACCCGTAACTGACGGTTATACGAGACCGTTGTAGTGCATTTGCGAAAATCACCAAATCTTATGAATAAATTATTGGAATCTACTCTCTTAAAGGACGAATTCATTTTCAACGGAACGATTGACCATGTGAATGAAAAGATACGTTTTAACAATAACAAAAAGTTCAGAACGGAATGGACGGAATACAATAAATTCAAATTCCTTTCAAAATGGTCACTCGGGACTCTTTATGTAACAGGATTTCCGAATGCTGTTGAAGGAATCAAAGGCTTTGCGGAATTGAAAAAAATAGGAGAAACAAAAACCAAAGTTGAATTGAAAACAAAAGTGCGTATCGAACTATATTTTTTTCTAATTCTTATGATAAGTATATCCGTAATCGGACTAATTACTCAATCTGATTTTCCAAGTTGGATTTTGTTGCTAATTCCTTTTGGACTTTTATGGTTCTGGTTTGTTTATCGTGTTCAAGAAAAAATACTATTTAACAAATTGAAAAACTATTTGACGGAAAAATAAAAACGCACTACAACAAAACCTAAACGTAATGCGGGTTTTAGGGTTAAGTCAAAACGTCTGTGTATATTTACAAAGTCCGCTAAATATAAAATTTGGCATTTATAGTAGAAAAGATAAAAGCAAAATATTTATATCTACTAAGTAACAAACCGAAACGATAGTGCTTATAACCTGCCCTACCATTTCTTATACTGAACGTTAGGCAACATTAAAACAAATGCGAAATCTAATCCTGATTATAACTCTTATTTTTTTATCAAGTTGTGCGGCAAAGAAAAATTATCTGACCGATCTCAACAAAATTGGATTGTTGGGAAATGTCAAATATTTAAAGTTCATTAATCAAAATAATGAAGAAAGAGAGCCTGCTGATTCAAATGAAGAACCCGGATATATTGACAATGAATATTTCTTCAACAAAAATGGAATGATTACAGAACAAAGACAGTACATTTCCAATGAATTAAGTCAAATATTCGTTTTCTCGTATGACAACAAAAACTTTTTAATATCTAAAGAGTATTATAATTCAGAAAGGGAAATTGTAACCAAGTCAATGTTTGAAAACAAACTCAACAACAAGGGAAAACTTTACAGACAAATGGAATTCAGGGCTTGGGAAAAATCTTTGTCTGATTCAACGAAAGTCCAATATCGAATATTTCCCGAAGAAATAATTGAGTTTTTATATGACAACAACGGAAAACTAAGTCAACAAAAACATTATCAATCGAATACTTCGTTCAAATATGTTATTGAATACCAAGATAAGAGAATAACAAAAGCAACTACTGTCGACTTGATAGATAATGGTATATGGAGTTCAACACCATACGATTGTTTGAAATTTGACCAAAATCAAAATTGTATCAAATATAAAGACACGGGTGTTAAAATCGAATATTATAAATAACGTTGCCTAACAATGCCTAAACGTAATACGGGCTTTTGGGCAAAAACGAATGTTCTGTGTATATTTATGAAGTCGCTAAATCTTTGGGATTTTGCTTTGGAACAAAAAAAGAAAAAGCAAAACAATAAGCTTTAGCTGCGTCGCCAGACAGAAACGAAAAAATCTCCTTGCCTCCGCACTACGTTTAGGTATTGTTGTAGCACATTTAAAAAAATGAAAAAGAATCAAATCGAAATAAGTGGTTTAAGATTGACCATATTTACTAAAAAAACTCCTGTTTTCATTAGAATCGTTTTGACTTTATTTCTGAGCATTCTGACATTAATTCCGCTTGCTGCGACATTTTTCGTTTTGATCTATGGAGACGGACCTCATATCGGAATCGTATTTTCATTCATACTTTGTTGGGGAGTTGGATTTTACCTACTTCGAATAACACTATGGAACTCGGTCGGACGAGAAGTTCTGAATTTAGAAGCAAAAAGGATTTCATATATGACTGACTACCGACTCTTCAAAGACAGAAGACAAGAAATCTCGACCACTGATTTAGAGACTGAAATAATTTATGAAGACGAACCCAATAATCCAGTTGGTCGACTAAGACTGAAAAACAATACAGCTGTCATCGAAACCGTGATTCAGGTGAAAATTGCAGAATTGGAAGAATTGAAAAAAGAAATAAAAACGCGCTACAACAAGGGGGGATAGCCAATAGGGCATTTAGAGATAAATTGAAAGTCGTGTTCGTTAAGCAGGCAACGCCAAAACAAAGTTTTGACGTTTATTGAAATAAAAATTAAAAGTAAAAATGTTTGTTTTGGCTTGGTGGTAAACCGAAAGTGAAGTACTTTAAACCTGCCCTACTGTCCATATACAGAACGTTACAAGCAAGCTCAAAAAAAATAAGAATGAACGAAAGTATTTTATTTGATATTTTAAAAAAGTCAAAAGAGAACAAAGAAATTATCGGGATTTGGAAATATAATGATGATGACGGATTTTGGGCAGGTTATGTAAAAAATTATAATGAGGAATTAGTAACTATTCAACACTTCACTAAATACGGAAAATCCGATGGAATCATAATTGAAAAGATTGAAAACATAAAAAGTGTGGACTTTGATGATGACTACGCAAAAGCAATGCAATGCTTAATTGATTATTCATCTGAATTAGATAAAGATGAAGGTTTCGAGATTGAGTTAAATGACAATGAAGAGTGGCAATTAGGAGTTTTAAAACAATTAGAAGGCTCTAAACGAATTGCAAGATTGGAAATTAACGGAACGGACTATTTTTCGGGATTTATCACCAAACTATCTGAAACGGACCTAATTCTGCATTGTGTAGGGAAAATGGGAGAAGATGAAGGAACTGTATTTTATAGAATTGAAGACGTTACTGCAGTTAGAGTCAATGACATTGAAAATCGAAAACGAGTTATGCTATTTAACTGGAGAAAAGCCAGCTTGTAACAATGCCTATAATTAATACGGATTTCGGTCTTTACGCCAAGGTCTGTATAAATTTATGAGATCGCAAAATCTTTGGGATTTTGCTTCGTGCAAGAAAAAAACAAAACCCAAAGCTGTTGCTTAGCGCGTAGCTGGAAATTCGCTTAATTTCTGCGACGCACTAATCATAGCCGAACCGTTGCCCACAATTAACGAAAAACCCGAATTGAATTGAAAAACCTGAACTTTGAAACGATATTAAAAGATGCGGTAAAATTTATCCTAACTGAAAACGACTCTTATATCCAAACTTATACAGAATTCATAAAATATTTTGACAAAATAAACGCTGGAGATATAAATGAACATAATTTGGTAATCGCAAGTCATTTCGTTTATGGTTGGATGCCAACAATAATCCACCTGAATTTGGAACAAAAAGACAAAGTTTTGTTTTTATTAAATGCTGTAAAAAGCGGACACATTTTGACTGAAAACGAAATCGGAATTTTAAAAAAATCAATAAACAATTCTTTGGTTGGACTTTCTAAACTATTGCATTTTATCAATCCGAGAGATTATGCGATTTGGGACAGTCGAATTTTTAGATATTTAACAGAAAAGAAAAGTAGTTACGGAATTGATAGACCACAACTCTACCTTGACTATCTAAACGGAATTAAAAATATTGCGGAAAATAAAGATTACGGAAAGTTGCACGATTTGATTTCTAGAAATTTTGAATATGACATTTATCCAACAAGAGCAATTGAAATCACAATGTTTGAGACTGACCGAAATAGACAAAGCCGAATAAAAAAATAACTGGTGGTAACAACATATATAATTTATTGCTGGCTCTAGCCTACTTACGAAAATCCTTGCGGATTTTCTATTCAGTTTTTATTTGTTAACTTAGTTACTTAACCACGCAACTAATCATACACAATTACGTTAGGTGCAATTACAAAAAACCAAAATGAACAATATTTGAACTGGATAATTAGAAATATAAGTAAGCTTAAATATCACACCAATTTGGGTATTTTATTAGAACCTATTAAAGATGACATTACAGATTTAAAATGGTTGATTTCAGATTTGGACATAAATACTTCTGAAATGGAAAAATTGCCAATTAATCACGAAAAAGATGGTTTTCTAATTTCGTCTCAGGAAATGAAAATGATTTGTGAAACTGACACTCAAATTGTTTGGGGAGCTTTTTCAGGAATTAAAAAAAATGTTGAATTAAAAACTGACAAAATTGAATTTCCGTATGCAGAGGGAAATGCTGAAATATGGAAAAACGGAAATCTACAAGTCGAAAATTCTAAAATAGAAATAATAGCTTGGGACAGTTCTTACACAATTGTAAAATTTACCGATGAAAAGATGTCTGATAAATTTAAAAAATATTTTGACGAAGCCATCGAATTGGAAAGCTATAAATGGAAAAAATAACTGCATACAACACGGTGTATAAAATATAGCTAATAAGTGCTTAAACGAAAGGTTTATGTATATTTATGATGTCGCTAAATATTATGTATTTAGCTTTGTAAAAAAAATAAAACAATAAGCTTTAGCTTCGTCCTCAGACGGAAACTCAATGTTTCCTTGCCTCCGCACTACGTTTAGCCCAACCGTTAGCCACAAGCTGAAAAAAACCCATATTGAAAAATAAAAAGGAATATTTAAAAGGAAAATCCGTCTTTATAGTTTCGTTACTTGTCATCGGAATTACAATTCTGACTGTTTATCTGACTGGCGAAAATTATAACCGAAATGTAACGTCGAATTTATATTTATCGTTATCCATAATTGGAACAGCACTTTTCTTATTTATGACTTATGGCCTTTACAAAGGAATTGGATTAAAAGACAATTTTCCTAGATTTAGAGAATTTAAGACTGGAGATTTTATTGCACAATCTGGAACTGTACCTGATTTGCCAAGTATAGAAGTTGGAGACGGAATTGGTGGATTAATAATGTCGATTCTACTCTGGATTGGAATGACTATTATAATCTTCCTTCTTCTGATTTTGCTGGAGGCATTTTTTTGGATTTCGATTTTTATAATTTTAGCAATGCTTTATTGGGTGTTTTTTCGAGCTTTAAAATTTGTGTTTTCAAAATCAACAGAAACGAAAGGAGATATCGGAATTTCTGCAATTTATTCGTTGACTTATACTATATTGTATTTAGGTTGGATATTTGGAATTGTTTATCTGACTGAAATATTCAGATGAAAAGCCTGATGGCTAACAATGCATATATTTTATTGCTTGGTTCTAGCCTGCTTACGAAAGTCCTCGCGGACTTTCTATCTGTGTTTTATTTGCTAGCTTTAATGCTTAATACACGCAACGAAATAATACACAAAAACACTACTAACGAATTGAAAAAACGATTTTTACTAATACTTGGAGTCCTGATTATACTAGTTGTTGGGTTTTTCCTATCTAAAAAAATCAATCTGAATCCGAATTATGAAGTCGGACAAAAAATTGATAGCCTGAACGGAGTTGCTGTTTATTATAATGGCGGAGTTGGAAATGTGGACGGACGAGCGTTAGCAGAAGATGGTTATAATCTTGGACTGAAATACCAATGTGTAGAATTCGTAAAAAGATATTATTACGAGGAACTGAATCACAAAATGCCTGACAGTTATGGACACGCAAAAGACTTTTTCAACTCACGAATTAAGGACGGAGAAATAAACAAACAGCGGAATTTAAAGCAGTATACAAATCCAAGTAAATCCAAACCGAAAAAAAATGATTTAATAATTTACTCAGGAACTGCTCTGAACAAATATGGACACGTTTCTATAGTATCTAAAGTAACCGAAAACGAAATTGAGATTATTCAACAAAATCCAGGACCATTCGGAAAATCAAGAGAAGCATATGGCTTGATAAATGAAGACGGAGAATGGAAAATAAAAAATGACCGGATTTTAGGTTGGTTAAGAAAATAAGGGAAAGTACTATTTACAACAACATATATAATTTATTCCTAGTTCTAGCTTATTTACGAATCCCGAAGCGTCGGGACTAGCGGACTTTCTATCTGTGATTTATTTTCTAACTTTAGTGCATTAAACACACAACTAATCTTATACAACAACGTTAGCACACATTTAAGGAATGATGAAATACATCAAAATATTAGTTCTGCTTTTAACTTTATCTGCTTATGGACAAAATGCAACCGAAATGAAAACACCTGAAAATGCGAATGAGAAGTTTATAGAATTTATTGCAAAGAAAAAATTCTATGCGGAAAATCATTCACCAAATATATCTGATGAAAAATTGAGGCCAATATTGACCGAAAAAATCAACGAAGTCGCAACTGATTTTAAACAAATTTCGGGATCTAAAAAACCAACTGACAAGAAATATCAAGAAGCAATAAGAATTGGACTTTTAAAATTTCCGGAAATGGAATTAGGATATGATTCTGAAGACAGAGAAAGGATTTTACTTTATTTTCAGGAAATAATGGACATAGTTGGACTTCAAAGTTCGAATGGAAAGTTAAATAACTTTTATTATGGATTTGACCCAAATGAATTGAAAAAATAAAACTGCTACCTAAACAGTGTAATGTATTAGATAATTACTGAACACATAAAATAGATTGACTTTACCACTAAAATTTATGCCAATAATAAATAGCCTTATAATAGGAGTATACAATCTATGTGTGAATTTAACTTAACCTTTTTTAACTTTATTATAATAGTATCTGTATTCATAGGTACTACGTTTGGGCTGTTATTAATATTTACAAAACGGATAAATAGAAAAGCGAACGTATTACTTGGTTTGGCAATGTTTATTATTATTTTTTGGAATGTTTGGGTATTGAGTTTAGATTTTGAAATAAGTAATTATTTCCCATACTTTTATTTAATACCATTAAATTATTCTTTGGCGCTTGGTCCTTTATTATATTTTTATGTCAAAAAAATAACTAATTCAAGCTATCGTATTACTAAGAAAGATAGTATTCACTTTTTGCCATTATTATTTGAGCTAATTATACATTTCATCATAAGTAGAGAAGCACTTGCAAATAATATTATTAGTGTTGAAACAGGTTCTTTTATAAAATTAATACCTATAGTTCAGCTTTTAGCAATTATTTCTATTATAACTTATAGTATTTATGCATTAAAATCAATAAAAAAATATCACTCTTGGTTAAACAAAAATTATAGTAATAGTGATGCATATAGCTTAAGGTGGTTATATAGGTTACTTGTACTATTTGCCATACTTTGGTTTTTATGGACACCTTACACAATTATAGATTATTTAGTATTTAATTTTCAATTAGGCATAAGTGATTATTACCCAATTTATATATTACTGTCTATTGTAACTATTTGGATTAGTGCAGAGGCTTTTTTAAGACCAGAAATTATATTTCTTGAATCTAACAAACAAGAAAAAGGTAATCTTGAAAAAGAAGCCCAACCTGAAGAGATTATTGAAAAAGCACTTTGGTTAAAAGAACAAATGAAAACTAATCTTTTTTATCTTAATTCAGAATTAACATTAAAATCTCTGGCAGATAATCTTAATATTCATCCAAATGTTTTGTCTAAAATAATAAACAATGGTTTGGGTAAAAACTTTTCCGATTTTGTAAATGAGTACCGTGTAAATGCTTTTATTGATAAATTAAATAGCGGCAATTATGATAATATAACACTATTGGGTATCTCTTTTGAATGTGGCTTTAATTCAAAAACAACTTTTAACAGAGTTTTTAAGAACATTAAGGGTATAACTCCTTTAGACTATAAAAAGTCAATAAAAAACACCTCCGCATAGCTTAAAATAAGTCCCATATTATAATATGGGGCTTTTGATACTTTTCTTTAGTAGTATTTTTGTTGAATCATTCAATCAAACATTCAATCAAATTTATGAAATCAAATTATTACCTAATGCTTTTTGCTTGCTTAATACTATCTTGTAAGAATATAAAAAGCACAACATCTAAAAATTATCAAGTAAAAGAAATCGAAAGCTTGTATTTTTCAAAAATTGATGTTGAAAAAATTAAACTTACACCAGATAATTATACAAATAACTTTACATTAAATAAAGATGAATTTCTAAGTATTCATTTTGCTCTAGACAAGCCTCTAATTAAAAGTCTACAACTACTAGCACCAAACCTTACACAAGAACAATTATTAGATATAGGAAATTTTCAATTTTCATTTCTAATTGATGGGGAAATAATTTATGTAGAAAACCTAAATAAAGGAGCAGGGTTAAAAGCCTCTAAAACCGAAAAGCTAAACCATACAATACGTCTTGCTGCACCAAAACAACTAGATTATTGGGGTTGGTTTATGTGGATAAAATTTATGAAACTAAATGGTGCAGAAGATTTGCTTAGTAAAAACAGTAATACTTTAAGTATAGAAGTGAGACCCTATATTAAACAGGATGACTTAAAAATAGGACCTATTTTGGCTAAGGGTAGTATTAACATAAATGCTGCTAAAGTACCAATAGATAAAAGTCTAATTTCAGTACAAAAAATACAACCTAATAGTGGCTGGGAATTATCAAAAGACAATTTTAATAATACAAAAATCAAAGATTTAAATAGAAAAATAGCTGAAGGCCGTTTTGAGAATATTAATGGTATTGTAGTTATAAAAGAAAATAAACTTTTAATTGAAGAATATTTTAATGGTGAAACCAGAAATAGTTTGCACGATCCAAGATCTGTGGGCAAAACTATTGCTTCAACAATGATGGGAATTGCAATTGAAGAGGGTTTTATAAAAAATGAACACGTATTATTAAAAGACTTTTACAACTTAACATCATTTAAAAATTATAGTCCAAAAAAAGATTCTATAACTTTAAAATCCTTGTTAACAATGAGTTCTGGGCTTCTTGGTGATGATGATGATCACAGCAATCCTGGAAATGAAGAAAATATGTACCCAACAAAAAACTGGGTAAAATTTACACTAGATTTACCTATGCAAAAAAGTAGATCTATAGGAAAAGACTACATTTATTTTACAGCTGGTGTAGTAATATTAGGAGATGTTATTCATAAATCTGTTCCTAATGGTTTAGTCTCTTATGCTGATGAAAAGTTATTTGCCCCTCTTGGTATTACTGATTACAAGTGGCAATATACACCGCAAAAAGTTGGTAATACTGCTGGTGGCATACAATTAAGAGCTATTGATTTTGCCAAATACGGACAATTATATAAGAATAAAGGGCTTTGGAATGGAAAGCAAGTTTTGAGTGAACAATGGGTTAAAAAAAGTTTAGATAAACAAGTAAAACGACCAACTGAAAATGGTTACTATGGCTATTTATTTTGGAATAAAGTTTATAAATACAACAATAAAGAATATGAAGTCTCTTATTGTAGCGGTCGTGGAGGAAATAAAATTTTTATTTTTAAAGACATTCCTTTTGTTATTGTAATTACTTCTTCTGCATACAATAGTCCTAGAGCACACGCTAATATTGATAAAATGATGAATGAATATATACTACCTGCCATCATTAAGAAAAAATAAAGTCACTAACCAACACCGTTTACAATTTCTGCTCAATTAGCAATAATTTACCAATACCTAAATTTTGGTATTGGCAAATTATAACCTAAACCAACAATTAACATATAAAAAATTATACATCAGACTATTATGAATCTTACATCTCTCTTACTATAGTAATTTAATAAACATTTTATTTTAATTGAAAATGACCATAAGCTTAAAATGTTAATTTAACTGTAACATTTTTATACCAATACAGTCTACCTAAAAAACAACATTATTTTATGAAAAAGGTTTTTTGGGTTATTATAGGAATTTTATCTACCCTTATTGGTTTATATCCAGTAATTTACTTTTTAATTGACAGAAGATTTGGATTATTAGCTTCTAAGACTACCGAGCTATTAAATGATATTTTATGGAACATTGCTTTTTACGGGCATATAACACTTGGAGGAATAGCTTTATTAATAGGATGGCTACAATTTAGCCATAGGTTACGTTTAAAAAAGAAGAACTTACATAAATTACTAGGTAAAGTTTATATAATTTCTGTTTTCATAAGTGGATTTTGTGGACTTTACATTGCTCTTTACGCAACTGGAGGTATTAGCAGCATACTCGGCTTTTTTTCATTAGGTCTAGTTTGGCTAACCACCACTTTTATGGGATTTAAAGCAATAAAAAAAGGCAATCTTAATTTACATACAAGGTTTATGGTGTTAAGCTACGCTGCTTGCTTTGCTGCTGTAACATTAAGGATTTGGCTTCCTATATTAACCATTGCTATGGGAGATTTTGTAAGTACATATAAAATTGTAGCTTGGCTATGTTGGGTTCCTAATATAATGGTTGCACTAATTATTATAAAAAATAAAAACACAGAGCCAAATATTATTTTACAACAAAGCATTAACAAAGCTTAATTTATAAACTATTGCTGCAACTAATTTTATATGGCATTAAACAGTGATTTAAAACTATAGTTATACTTATCAAACTTTCTAATATTAAAAACTTACTTTATAAAAGCAAGTTTTTAATATTAGCTAGATACCCAAATAAAGCAAAGTAGTAAGTCTTTTCTAAATTATAGTAAACTCTATATTCTCCATGTCGCACTTATAAAATATACTGTCTATATAATTCTCAAATTTTGATGGTAACGTAACTTTTTTAAGCTTTTTATTACTTGCAAAACTTTGTTTTGGTATTTCTGTAATGTGCTCTGGTATAATTAGTTCTTCAAAATTATTTTCTGCAAAGCAATCGTTACTTATATTTTTTACAGATTCAGGTAAATTTAAACTAGTTAAAGCATTACCTACAAAACAAAACATTGGTAAAAATTCAACATTAGACTCAATTACAAGTTTTTCAATATTGTTACGTCCAAAGGCGCCACCACCTATTTTGTTTACTTTACTTGGTATTATTACCTCTTTTATTTCATTATCATAAAAAGCATCTTCCCCTATATATTCTAATAAGCTAGGCAATGTAACTGCTTCAATTCCTTTTTCACAAAAAGCCTCTTTATAAATATAAAGTACAGGCTTATCATTAATATAATCTGGTATACTAATGTTTTTAGCTTCTCCTACATAATCTAAAATAGCTATACCATTGCTAAACTGTCTAAAAGCGTAATCCTCATTAACTAAATCTACAACTGATTCTTCCATAATTATTTTTTTGTAATTTTTACCTTTAATTAAAATATAGAGCCGTTAAAAATCTAACAATTCTATTAATAATTATTAAATGTAATTGGTTCTGCAAAAATCTTTTTAAAGCAATTTGTTTTCGTAGTTATTCTTTTTGTATTCGTTAATTAACTCAAAATATGTAATTTTATCCCCAGTAAAAACTACGCTATTATGATTAAAAAGAAGTCTGTAACTCTTATGGTATTAACGCTACTCATAAGTATAAATATTAAGGCACAAACATTAAAAGACAGCACTATTTTTAGTTTTAAAGATGTAAACAACCTTGTAGCTAAAAAAACTAAAGAATACGGCGTAGAAAATGTACTTGTTATTGTAGATATAGACAATACCCTTTTAACCAGTAATGTAGACCTTGGCGGAGACATTTGGTACAATTGGCAAAGAGGTAAAATTAAAAATGCCATACCAACAAAAAAACAAAAAATTAAAAACTGTTTTTATGAAGATGTTATTGGCTTGTTGTACGAGCTTGGCACAATGAAATTAACAGACTCTTTAATACCCAAATACCTTAGCAACTGGCAAAATAATGGCACAACCGTATTTGCACTAACGTCTAGAAGCCCTAGATACAGAACCGCTACAGAAAGAGAACTACTAAAAAATGGCATAAATTTATCTAAATCTCCTATAACACAAATTGATGGCTCTAAAGCAGTTTACAATTATACATTAGATAGAGAAATGAGCTACAGAGACGGACTTATGATGACCACAGGTATGAATAAGGGAGATATGATAGCGCATATATTGGGTAGAACAGGCAGGACATACAAGGCTATAATTTTTGTTGATGACTCTGAAAAAAATGTAAAAGACGTTAAGAGTAAGTTTAAAGACAGTACAGCTATAGATTTTACTGTTTTTTATTTTGATAAAATAGTTAGAGACAGAAAAATAGCAAACGGCGGTCTACTTATTACAAAAAAGCAAGCAAAAAAAATGACTTCAGATTGGGAGAAGTTATCAAAAACATTAAACGATATTTTTCCTGGAAGAAATATTAAAAACAAATGCGTTAGTCCTAACTAGTATCTATAAACCTTATTCACAAACAACATAACCTCTTTTCTAGCGTTAATTGTGTTTAACCAATTAAACTATAATTACAATATGAAAAAATTATTTTTCACGCTACTATTTAGCGCACTACTATTTTCTTGTTCTTCTGACGATGACAATTCTCCAAAAAGCTTAGAAGAAACTGTTTTAGAGGGCTCTTGGCTTTTTCAAAGATTAGGAGAAACCTGTGATAATGATTACGATTTAGAAGCAGGAGATCCTTATGCGTTTAAGTTTTTAGAAAATAACACAATAGAGTTTGAAGATCCTGGTTACCTATCTAGCTCTATGTACACTATAGATGGTAATAATTTAACATTAGAGACTATTTACACCTTACCTTCTGGAAGTAAGCGAAAATTTGTAGGTAACTATACTTTTACTGAAGATACAGGTAACTTTACAGGCACAAATACGTTTACAGCTTATAATGATACAGAAACGCAATGGACTTGCCAAGGCACAACTAGTATCTCTAGATAATAGCATAAAACATATATAAATTAGCTATTCATTTGTAAAATAAAGCATATGGATAGCTAATTTTTTATAACAAAATTTTCAGGAAATAACCACCTGTTTAAAATTCTTATATTTACTACAAGCAATAAAATACTAAAATATATGAGCTTTTTAAAATCACTATTTAAATCAAAAGAAGACCCTATAAACTCTTATGAAGATTTTTGGAAATGGTTTACTCAAAACCAACAGGATTTTTACAATGTTATAAAAGATAATGGAAATGTAAATAAAGATTTTTTTGAAAAACTTACGCCAAAACTAGAAGAGATTAAAGATGGCTTTTGGTTTTTAGCAGGAATGTTTGATGATAACACGGCAGAATTAATTTTAACAGCAGACGGTGTTATAAAAAACATAGTATTTGTTGAAGAGTTGGTAGCTGCAGCTCCTAAAATGAAAAACTGGAAAATAACGGCTCTTAAACAGCCGTCTGATCTAGGACAGTTTGGAATTAAAATGGAAGACTATGAGTTTAATAATGAAAAAATGAACTTTTATGCTACTGAACACCAATATATGCCCGATGAAATAGATATTACTATTACCCATAAAGATTTTAACGAGGAAGATAGACCTGTAATTACAAATGGTGTATACCTTGCTTTAGATCATTCATTAGGCGAATTAAACTCTATTACCAAAATAGACAACGTAACTATTATTGACCCTAAAGATGCAGAATCTGATTTAGTTCCTTTAGAAAAGCTTAAAGACTTTTTAATATGGAGAGAAAAAGAATTTGTAGAAAAATACAAAGGCTTAAGGCATAATACAGATAACGATAGCTACTCTAGTTTAGAGGCTACTTTAAAAAACGGATTACCATTAATTGCTGTTATAAATACAGATTTACTTGCTTGGGATAGCAAAGCGTCTCATCCTTGGATTGCCGTAATGGAAATAAAATACGATGGTGATAATAATAACGGTATGCCAGACAGTGACACCTACCAATTGTTAAATGAAATTGAAGATAAAATAACAGCAGATTTAAAGGATTCTGATGGTTTTTTAAACGTAGGTAGACAAACAGCAGAATCCACCAGAGAAGTATATTTTGCTTGTATAGACTTTAGAAAACCATCTAAAATTTTACATAAAATAAAAAAAGAATATGAAAATGTAATTGACCTAGATTTTGATATTTACAAGGACAAATACTGGCAATCTTTTAATAGGTTTATGCCTAATTAATATGGGAGATGTTATTGGTTTTGTTCTTTTAATATGGTATCACATTTTTCCTATTGTTTTTATTGGTTCAATATTGGTTTTGAGTTTTTCCCAAATTACTAAGAGAGAAATCACAGAACTTAAACAGTTTAGTTTAATTTTTATAATATTAATAGTTTTGTATTTTTTTTATCTTTTTTATTTTGATTATAATCAGAATAATTTAGGCTTTATGAATCAATTAAATCTTTTTAGAGAAAGAGCTATTTTTGCATCGGCTTATATTTTTATAATTAGCATATTATTCACTTATTTTCTATCTTTTAAAAAAAATGTTAGCTAACATATGTTTACTAAAGCAAATATTTTTCAATAAAATTATTACTCTATGCCAGACCTAGTTACCTTTGCTTTAAGCGTTTTTATGGGCTTTTTTGCAATTATGAATCCTATTGCTAACACGCCTATTTTTTTGAGCCTTACGGAGGAAAAAAGTAAAGAGAATAAAAAGAAAATTGCTAAAACAGCTACTATTACTGCATTTATAATTGTAACTGCATTTATTATAGCAGGTAAATATATTTTTGAGTTATTTGGTATTACAATTCCTGCTTTTAAAATAACTGGCGGTATTCTTATTTTTTATGTTGGCTTTGAAATGCTAATGTCAAAAAAATCTAAAATACACAGCAACAACACAGAAGAAGACAACAATGTAGGTATTTCCCCTTTGGCAATACCAATACTTGCTGGCCCTGGAACTATTGTAACAGCAATGAACAATGTTACCAATGCTAGTTATACCCATATAGGAATAGTAATTCTTATATTTGGTTTAATGATTATGCTTACTTATTTAGCCTTTACTTTAAGTGATGTAATTGTAAAAAAAGTAGGCGATAATTTAATTTCGGTAATAGGTAAGTTAATGGGCTTAATACTTGCCATAATCGGTACAGGTATGGTTACAGAGGGTATTAAATTATCAATATAAATAATAGTATATTTAATAAAGATAATCCACTTCTAAAATTAGTAAATGAACCTTAAAGACTTTACAACATTTTTTTCTTTACTAATTGGCTTAAACATTGCTGCATATCTTTTAAATATTGGCATAAGCCTGGTGTGGAACAAAGTATACAAACACCAATCTACCATTACAAAAAAAGAAGTCTTATCATCTATCCTAACCCTATTTATTAATATTTTAATTGCTATTCCTGGATATATTTTGTGGATAAAAGGCTTTATTGTATTTACTGATGATAGCCCTTGGCTTAGTTTTTTAATTCTGTTTCTATTTTTAGATGTTCTAATGTATGCTTTACATTGGGCATCACATAATATTAGCTTTATAAAAACAATTCACTTGCAGCATCATGAGCATACTGAGCGTTTTAATATTGTAAGCCTGTATTATATGTCTCCTTGGGAATCTATACTATTTGGCTTATTGTTAACGGTAGTTGCTTTGTTGTTTACATTAAATATTTATGGGTTTATAGCTTTTCTAATTTTTAATTGGTTTTACGGTGTTATAACACATTTAAACACCAAATTAAGCAAGCCTTACTTTTTAATATTTACTACCAATTACTTTCACAAAAATCATCATAAACTATTTCGTAAAAACTATGGTTTTTATACTATTTTATGGGATAAGCTGTTTAAAACAGATAAATTAACTTAGGTACAATCTTTACAAACACCGGTTACAATACAATTAACACCCTCTACAGCATAACCAGTAGGAGCCGAAAAATTTACAGCAATATGCAAACATTCGATAGTATCACATTTGGTACATTTAAAATGAAAATGCTGTTCTTGTAACAACTTTTCTTCACAGTTTAGACAAATTGCAAAGTACTGCTTACCATCTTCTGCTACTACTTTGTGTAAAACTCCGTCTTCACAAAATCTATTTAAAACTCTATAAACCGTTGCTCTATTTATATCAATAGAAATTTTTTGCTCAATAGCATCTCTACTTAATGCTTTGCCTGCATTTTCTAACACTTTTAAAACAGCATCCTTTGTCTCTGTATTTCTGCGTTTCTTCATTAAACAAAACTAACCAAAATTAATTAGTGCGACAAACTTGCAATAACTAATGCGACATAGTTGCATTAGTTTCTAATTATATTATATTTGTAAAAATTTTTCGGATATGAAAAGAAGAGAAAGTATTAAATTAAGTGCTTTGGCTTTAACAGCTATAGCAATTCCACTATCTGTATCTGCAATTACTAAACTAAATCCTATGAGACAAAAACAAATATTTGATGTAATAATAATTGGCGGTAGTTACTCTGGTTTATCTGCCGCAATGACTTTGGGTCGCTCTCTTAGAAATGTAATAATTATAGATGCAGGCAAACCTTGCAACAGAGATACACCACATTCTCAGAATTTTATAACACAAGACGGGGAAAAACCAAACATAATTTCTGAAAAAGCTAAGAAACAGGTATTAGCTTATAACAGCGTTAAGCTAGTTTCTGATACTGCTATAAATGCTAAAAAAGTAACAGATGGTTTTAGAGTAAACACGCAATCTGGTACCACCTACAATGCAAAAAAAATAATTGTTGCTACTGGCGTAAAAGACATATTACCAGAAATTAAAGGCCTTAAAGATACTTGGGCTAAATCTGTTATTCATTGCCCTTATTGCCATGGCTATGAATTTAAAAACAAAAAAACAGCTATTTTATCTAACGGAGATAAAGCCTATCACCTAATACCATTAGTACATAATTTAAGTAAGCAGCTTACAATTATTACACAAGGCAAGCATAACTTTAGCGCAGAACAATTAAAAAACATAAAAAAGAATGACATTTCTATAGTAGAAAAAGATATTTTGGAAATAGAACACCAAAATGGCGCGGTTAAAAATGTAATTTATAAGGATGGTAGTACAGAAGATTTTGATGCCATTTACGTTCAAATAGACTTTAAACAACATACAAACATACCACAAGAAATAGGTTGTTTACTTACAGACCAAGGTTATATACAAGTAGATGATATGCAAAAAACAAATATACACGGAGTTTATGCTTGCGGAGATAATACTACAAGATTTAGGTCTGTTGCAAACGCGGTACGTTCTGGTAATGTTGCTGGTTCTATGTTAAATATGGAACTTTCTCACGAAGAATTTTAGTTAATCTCCATACATTAACACCTATATGCTACTATCTAAAGCCCCAGAAATATCTGGGGCTTTATTGTTTAAAAAAAGTTTCTCTATATTTATAACTTAGTCACTTGTACAAAATTTAGTTTGTCTTTAAATGAATGAAATACAGAAACCCATAAACAGAAGCAGGTTAAGGCAACTATTAGGTAAAGAATATTTTATTTTAAAGAGAAAATATCATTGGTTGTCATCTAATAAAAAGTGGGCAACTACTAAAAGTACTACTCTATTTAACAATTCAGTTTTTAAACATCAATCTATGATTCTACGTCCGTTAAAAGATGTAGATATGTATTTACAAGAAAACAAGAGAAAGAATTTAGAAATTGCAATTAGCCACATAAATACTGTTATTATTAAACCAAATGAAACATTTTCTATTTGGAAATTAGTGGGAAGACCAACAAAGCGCAAAGGATATTTAGAAGGTTTAATTCTAAGTCAAGGGCAAATTGCTAAAGACACAGGAGGTGGCTTATGTCAGCTTGGTAACTTATTGTTTTGGGTATTTGCACACTCACCTCTTACAGTTACAGAAAGGTACAGACACGGTTTTGATGTTTTCCCGGATATTAACCGTAAAGTACCCTTTGGAGCCGGCGCAACATTGTCTTATAATTATATAGATTTACAGGTGAAAAATGAAACTGAAAATAATTTTCAGATACACCTATGGTTAGATGATACTCATTTGCACGGAGAACTAGTTTCTAAAGAAAAAATTAATGCTAATTATACTATTGAAGAGCGCAATCACATTATAAAACAACAGTTTTGGGGTGGTTATTCTCGTCATAATCAAATTGTACAAATTGAAGATATAAACGGAGAGCAAACTGAAAAACTACTAGTTACTAACAATGCTATTATGATGTACAATCCGTTTTTAACGGAACAAAAAGAGTAGAAAATTTAAGTCACCCTCTACAAATAAACGTTATAGTTTAAAAATAAAGTTGTATTTTACTAGAATGTTACAAAGTCAAAGAATACAATTTACGCCCTTAAGTACAACCTACAAAAAACCCCTAGAAGACTTGTTTTGCAAAAACCCACTTGTAATGCAAAACACTTTAAAAGGTCGTGTTTTAACAGCTAACGAGCTTCAAAAAATAGTTGAAGATGATTTTATTACCACAACAGACGAAACTGTTGGTTTCTGGTGTTTAACCAATAAAGAAGACAATGCTTTTATTGGTGTATCTGGTTTATTAAAATGTAATTATCTTGGTAAAGAAAGTTATGAGTTTGGTTTTATATTAGACGATAATTTTTGGGGAAAAGGTATTGCTACAGAAATAGGTGAATTTTGGATAGATTACGCAAAAAATGAGCTTAATTTAAACGAAATTTTAGCCACTGCAAGCCCAGAGAATCACGCTTCTAGGAGAGTTTTAGAAAAGCTAGATTTACAAATGGTACGCCAGTTTACCTCTAAAGAGCGTGGAGCAAGGTTATTATTTAGCAAAAAACTTTAGACACCAAATAGCTACTTATCTAACCAAATTTTAAAGTTTTTAACCTCAAACTTGCTTACTAAAATAGGTTTTGTGCTTGCGTGTGTAACTTTTAAATGTAATTCTATTTTTTGTGGACTATGCTTTACAATTTCTCTTATAGCATTTATATGTATAATATAATTTCTGTTTACCTTAAAAAAGACTTCAGGGTTTAGTTTTTCTGATATATCTCGTAACGTGTCTTTATACAAGTAATTTTCAGATGTGGTTGTAAATAAGAAGAGGTTTTTTCCTTCGCTATAAAAAAAGGCAACCTCAGCACTTTCTATAGATTTTAGTTGATGACCAGACTGTACTAAAAAGCGTTCTTGTTGTGTTTTACTATCTAAGGCCTCTAAGGATTTTGCAGTGTTGTAGAATGAAAAATTTTCTTTTATCTGCGTATACTTTTGTAATGCCTTGTACACATCTTTAGCTTCAAAAGGCTTAAGCAAATAGTCTATTGTAAAGTGTTTAAATACGCGTATGGCATAATCATCATAAGCAGTGGTAAAAACTATAGGAGCAATAATATTTGTTTGTGTAAAAGCCTCTAAACTTTTACCATCACCCAAATGAATATCCATAAAAACTAAGTCTGGCTGTGCTTCATTAAAAAAAGACACCATTTCTTGCACAGAACCCAAATGTATTATTTTAGTTACAGGCACAACACTTTGCGCTTTTAGCAAACCAATTAAATAATCTGCTGCCAAATCTTCATCTTCTACTACAACTATAAGCATATTATTTTTTGCATAAAAATAAAAAAACCCGATAAAATTATCGGGTTTAGTTGAACAATAATTGCTCGCTGACTAACTCGTAATATTATAATTCCGGGTTATTTAATCTTGCATCCGCAGGGAATGGTAAAATATATCGTGGGTCATTTTCACTTAACTGAAAATCTTCTCCACTTAAACTATGTGTAATTGCTTTTTGGTTACTTCTTCTTAAATCAAACCAACGGTGACCTTCAAGTGCTAATTCTCTCCAACGCTCTGTATACAATTCTTGCATAAACTCATTAGCAGACATTGCATTTATACCTGTTGTTAAAGTAGTCATATGAGCACTTTGGTAACGGTTTTGCATAAATGTTAACAGGGTTGCCTTTGCATCATCTAAAGCACCTAATTTAGCTTGTGCTTCTGCCTTTAACAACACTAAATCTGATACTCTAAACGAGCACTTAAACTTTTGATCTCCACCTTTAGCTGCTTTGTAACTACTACCATCTACATTAAAGTACAATCCAAATCTTAAATCGTTTGTTGTGTCATAAATAGCTACTAAGTCATCAGAAATAAATGAACTATTTCTTACGCTAGAATCAAAAGCATCTTCTAAAGCCATAATAGACTCTACAGATGTAAACGTGTTTGGCAATTCTGGAGTATCATTTAAATTAACAAGTTCTTTGTTTAATGATAAAGCTGCATTTACAGCTGTTAAAGCTGCATCACTATTATTCATATAAGTATGCACCCTAGCCTCTAAGGCTAAAATTGCTGTTTTTGTAAACCTATAATTTAAGCCTGCATCAAACTTTGTAACATTTAAAAGAGATTTTGATGTTGCTATGTCTTTTAAAACTTGACTATAAACCGCTTCTACAGACACGGGTGTAAATACCTGCTCTAGATCTATTTCTAGTGCCAACGGTACTCCTGTATCAGAACTAGCCGTAGTAGCATTATAAGGTTTGCCATAAAGATTAACCAAGTCAAAATGTGCATAAGCCCTAAGCGCATAAGCTTCACCTAGCAATTGGTTTTTTTCTTCTGAATCTTCAATTTTATCTTTACCATCTTCTATTACGTGATTGGCGTAGAAAATAGAATTATACATTTGTATGTATGGATAAGGAGCAGTTTGCGGATCAGGATTTGCATCTTTCCAAGTATAAACATCTTTGTAAGATGGAAAATCGAAACTATTCTCATCTAAAACCAATTCATCTGTCCTGTAAGCTACTCTAGATTTTTGCTCCGGAAAAATATCATAGCCTTTAGTTAAAACTGCTCTAAATTCCTCTAAACTTTCTGGTATAACTTTTCCTTCTGGTTCTATTTCCAAATAATCATCACAACTTACCATAAAAAAGGTAAGTATTGCTAGTGTGTATATATGTATTTGTTTCATAATTTAATTTTTTAAAAAGTTACATTTAAACCTAAAGCAATAGTTTTTGAAATAGGTTGCGCATAGATATTTCCGTAAGTCTCAGGATCAAAATAGCCATCATAATTAGACCCAAATACCAATAAATTTTTTCCTTCTAGGTTTAAACGGAAGCTACTTATATTTAACTTCGTGGTTAAGGATTTAGGAAAACTATAGCCTACGCGCATACTATTAATTCTTATATAACTCATTTCTTTTACCCAAGTATCTAATAGTGGCATTGTTTCTATTGGGTTTATACCACTAAACCACTTGTAAGCCATCCAGGAGCCATCTGCTCCAGATGTTTCCCCTACAATACCAGGTAAATTACTAGTTGTGTTTGTTGGTGACCACGCATTTAAAACTCTAGCAGAGTAATTTTGACCACGATCTATTTGTGTACCGTTATATGGCTGACGTTCTACCACAGTCTGCTTTAAATTAAAGTTAGCAGCAACTGTAAAATCTAAGTTTTTATATTTAAAAGTGTTTATAATACCACCACTATATTTAGGATCCTGATCACCAACGTAACTAAATAAATCTCTAAACTCTTCATTAGTTAAACCAGACTCTGTTATAAATCCAGGGAAAAAATCTGCCCAAGGGTCTGTTAACTTAAACAACTCTACCGCAGATACAACCTCACCTCCACGTTTAAATAATGGGTAACCACTTTCATCTATACCAGCAGTTTTTAAAGCAAATACTGCATTTACCGGTAAACCTTCTCTAGATGGTAAAAAGCTATTATCTCTAACCTGTATTTTGTCTACATTACTTTTGTTGTGAGATATATTAATGTTTGTTGTCCAAGAAAAATCTTTGGTTACAATGTTTCTGGTAGACAAACTAATCTCATACCCTTTATTAGTAACCTCTGCCCAGTTTAAGTTTGTAAACTCAAATCCATTTTCTAAAGGCACAGAACGTAAGCCAATTAAATCTGTACTGTTACGTTTATATACATCTGCGGCAATACTAATTCTTCCATTAAACAAGCCTAAGTCCATACCTACATTGGTATTAGTTGTTTTTTCCCAACGTAACTTAGCGTTTGGTGGAGATGTAACCACAATTGTTTCTTCAGAAGTTCCTGGTAAAATACTTGTTTTGTTATACTCACCTATAACAAAAGGAGATGTGTTACGGTCTATATTACCTTGCAAACCATAAGATCCTCTAAAACGAAGATTAGATATAACGTCACTTGTTTTTAAAAAGTCCTCTTCACTAGCCAACCAAGATCCAGAAACAGACCATAATGGTAAATATTTGTATTTTGGATCTACGCCAAATAAGTTAGACCCATCATAACGTACGCTACCAAAAAATGTATATTTACGATCATAAGTATAAGAACCTGTAGCATAAAAAGACGCGTACGCATTCTCCGCTGTAGTTTTATCATAAGTCTGATAAGAACTTTCATTAGCAGTATCTTCATTAGGGAAAATTATAGGTGTAGTAGTAAGAGTGTTTTTGTTATACCCAAAACCACGACTCATAATGTTGGTAAACTTAGATCGTCTAAACTCAGACCCCAACAAACCTTCTATTTCATGTTTACCTAAACTAGTATCATACGTCAATAAGGATTTCCAGTTGTACTGAAAAAAGTCTTCGTTCCAATTTTGTATAATGCCCCCTTCTGGCAAAAAGTAATAATAATCGCTTATGCTAGAGTCATAACGCCTACTTTTTTCACGTTCTTTTCTAGAAAAATAAGTCTCCTCTGCTGCATATTTCTCCGTACTAGTTTTATCAAACTGTAAACCTAATTGTGTAGAAAAAGTAAGATCGTTTGTAATTTTATAAGCACCATCAAAAATTGCTTTTACAGCCTGATTTTTTAAACTGTACGCAGTGTTTTCTCTTTCTTCTAAAAAGTTAAAAGGCACGTATCTACCATCTGTACCCTCTATATCTTGATCGTAATTGTAAGACCCATCTGCCGCGTAAGGAGTAAAATACGGGTTTACATTTCTGCTATAGTTAGCAGGATTTGTAAATGCATCTGTACCCGTTAAATAGGATTCTTTTTTAGACTGAGAAAGAAAAACAGAAGCACCAGCACTTAAACGGTCGCTAATATCAAAATTATTTTTAAGGGTGATGTTGTAACGCTCTAAACCAGTACCAATAGTAGTACCTTCTTCATCATAATAGCCTAATGAAAAATAGTAGCCTGATGTATCTGTACCACCAGAAATACCTAAACTATACTGTGTGTTTACACTAGTTTGATATAGCAAATCTCCCCAGTTAGCATTGTTATTTTTTAATGCATTTATTTGAGATTGTGTAGCCGTACTTAATGAAGAAAAACCATTAGTTTGGTACGTTCCTAACTCTCCAGAATTACTTAAAATACGTGCAACCTCACCTTTATTAGTTCTAAAATCTAAATCTGTACGTGCCGCTAAACCAAGTTCAAAATCTACTTTTTGTTGCGAGTTCATAAGGTTTAACTCATCAAAATTAGGCTTTGCAGAAAAAAACGTGTTTGCAGAAAAGTTAACTCTCATTTTTCCGCTTTTACCTCTTCTTGTAGTTACTACAATAACACCATTTGCCGCTCTAGCACCATAAATAGCAGTGGCAGCAGCATCTTTTAAAATGGTAATATCTTCTATATCACTAGGGTTTAAACCAGCAATAGCATAATTACGTAATTGGTCTATATTATCTTTATCACTAAAATCTGGTACATCATTACCATCTAATGGTAAACCGTCTACAACCCATAATGGATCTTGTGGACCAGATAAAGAAGCTGTACCTCTAATTCTAATTTTTGCTGGTGCACCAGGAGCTCCGGTTTGCGTAGTAGCAACTACACCTGCAACTTGTCCTTGTAGCAATTGGTCTACGCTAGAAACACCAATCTGCTCAATGTCATCCATCTTAACCTTAGCAACAGAAGAAGTTAGTTTTCTTTTTTCTACCTTTTGGTATCCTGTTAAAATAACCTCATCTAAACTATCTACATTTTCTTTTAAAGAAATAGTATAGCTACTAGATGCTGTTAGGTTAATTGTTTTGGTTTGATAGCCTAAGTAAGAAACTGTAATCTGAGTTACTGCTATTGGTAGTTTTAATGAAAACTTACCATTAAAATCTACAACAACGCCAATAGATGTATTTTCTATGACACCAGCAACGCCAGTTTCATTGGCAATCATGTTTTTAGATACGTAAACCGATGCTCCAGGCAAAGGCATACCATCTTCTGCTCCTATTACCTCTCCGGTAATTGTTCTCGTATCCTGTGCCCACGCTGCGGTAACAGCAACAAAGAATAACGTAAAAAGGAATTTATTCATAAAAAAATTGGTATTTAGGGTTTAAAGTTAAAATTTTAGAGTGTTTTTAATACGATAAATCAAATCATTATAATGTGCCTGCGTATTAGCATCACCCTTTCGTTTCTTTTTTTGTAATAATTGTAGTACGTTTTGCAACTCTTGTCTTTTGTATGATGTTATCTCTGATGTACGCTTCATAGAGGTATAATTAATATTACGTGCCTTATTTTTTTCGTTTAAAGCAACCGAACAAAAACTACCATCTAAATGAAAATCTAACGTAGCGTTATTTTTAACTGTGGTTTTTTCCATGATCTTTTGTGTTCCAACAAGCAATACATCTACATAATTTTTTTGCACCATACGATCTACCAACTCAAGTGACTTACCCTTTTTTGTATTTCTAAAAATATGTGAACGCAAGTCTGTAAATAAGTTTTGTACAGAGTAGCGTGGTGCGTTTTCTGGGTTATATAAATTAGCTTCTACCAAACGTAACAAACGCTCATCTTGTAAAAGATTATATAAGGCATCATACTGTAATGCTCTTGCTAAAGTATATGGTGTTTGCTCAAACGGACCAAAAGGAGAGTCTTTTATAGCATAAGTATGTTTTAAAACCGGATTAAAAAACAACCATTCTGGTAATGTAAATACGTTTTTATTTAAGTAAGCAACTGCATCTTTTTGTAATTGATAAGAAACCGGCTGGTAACTCTCTTTACCATCTCCGTGTTGTATAGTATTTAAATATACACCACCTACATTATTTGTTACGTGTGCATTGTACATATTCCACTGTCCTATAACTCCCAAATATAGTTTGCCTGTTTTGTAATAGTCTTCACCTTCTTGGTAAGTCCACTTTTCAAGATTATTAGCTACTCGTTTTAAATTTTTTAATCCGTAAGTACTAGCAAGCATTGCGTTATCTCCTAAATCTTCAGATTGCGACCTAGGATCAACAGTGTTTTTATAAGATTGTTGTTCGCCGTAAAAATAAAGCGGATCGTTATTATGACTATTTACTAGTTTTTGAAGTTCGCGTTTTTCATCAGTCTTATTTTTAAACCATTTGTATCCCCATTGAATTGCGTATGTATCATAAACTCCAATTTTTGGTGTAATTGATGTAATATTATCCTCTGGTTGCGCTACGTAATTGTAACGAGCGTAGTCCATAATTGATGGTGCTGTACCACCCATTTTATCTGTAAACGTTTTAGAACGTAGTGAATCTACCGGAAAACTATGCGACGCACCCATATTGTGTTTTAATCCAAATGTATGCCCTACCTCATGAGAAGATACAAACCTAATTGCTTCTCCCATATGTGCATCATTAAAAACATTACCTCTAGACTTGCTATCTATTGGTCCTGTTTGTATACGCATCCAACTTTGTAAAGATGTCATTACATTATGCCACCAAATAATATCTGCTTCAATAATTTCTCCACTTCTTGGATCTACAACAGATGGCCCCATAGCATTTGCTTGTGGTGATGCTGCATAAGTAATTACAGAATAACGTACATCATCTATATCAAAATCTTTATCATTAGCATCTGGTTCTTTTGCTATAATTGCATTTTTAAAACCTGCTTTTTCAAAAGCTACCTGCCAATCTTTTACACCTTGTATAATATAATCTCTCCATTGTTTTGGTGTAGCGGGGTCTATATAATATACTATTGGCTTTTTAGGCTCTACCAACTCTCCATTTGTATATTTCTCTACATCTTCAGCTTTAGGCTCTAAACGCCATCTGGTAATAAACTCTTGCTTTTGCATTGCTTGTTGCTTGTCATTAAAAGACCAATGCTTTTCTGTAAAAAAACCAACACGTTTATCTAATTCTCTTGCTTGCATTGGTGTTTTTGGCAACAGTACTATGTTGCTAGTTACCCCTAATGTAACGTACATAGCTGGCCCACCTTCATTAACCGTTGTGGTTAACTGAGACTTAACTACAACATTTTCTGGAAACGACTTTATTTTTTGAATATATGATAAATCGCTTTTAACGCTACCGCCTAAACCAACATTATTAAGTACATCATTAAAGCTTTTTTCTTTACCATTAAAAACCTTATTTACCTTAATTAAAGGCGCATTTGTTTTAGGATTGTAGCTTTCAATATCAAACTTTTCTATAATAGATTCTGCAAAATTATCTTTTACAGATAAGGTTATAGCGTCATCTTTTGGAGAAGAAACCATTGGATTACTAGTTTTAACCCAAATTGTTTTGGACAGACTGTCTTTATGAAAAGTAATTAGTTTGTTTTCATAATTCATTCCTTTGTTTAAACCGTGCTCATTTATTGCTAAAGGAACCTGAGATATTTTATTTACAATTAAAAATTGTCTTGTAAAAAGGCTATCAGGAATTTCAAAATAATAATCGCTATCAGTTTTTATAACAGAGAATAAGCCTTTAGTTAAAGTCGCTTTTTCTATAAGCTTAGCATAATCTTTATACCCTTTATTTAGGCTATCTTTAGATTGTTCTTTGTCTTTTTTATTGTTTTTTTGAGCAGAAACACTAATTGTACTTCCTAAAAAAAGAATAAACAGCATTATTTTTGCTATAAATGCAAACTGATTTTTACGCATAATTATGTGATAATTTTGCCTAAAAATCTAGGTTTTACTAAATACTCACAAAAAAAGAGGAGTGAGTGGATATTATTAAGGAGTGAATGGATTATTTAATAATTATGTAAGGCAAATGACAAATATATTGCGAATTTTTCTGATAATTTGTGAAATTATTTACATTATAATAAGCATAAATGTTTTTTAGATAGTCTATTCCAAAGTGGTTACTTTCTTGAGGAGTTGCTATTGGTTGGTAGTTATTTACAACCTCAATTTCATCTATCCCTAAGTTAATAGTTATTGTAAGTGGTTTAACTTTAGTTGCTGTGTTATGTTTAATTGCATTTTCTACAAGTGTTTGCAATGCTAAAAACGGAATGTAATGATCCTTTGCTAAACTAGCATCACCCAAAATAGTAACAAGCAAACTCTTACCAAAACGCGTTTGTTGCAAATAAATATACTCGTCTAAAAGTTCTAACTCATTTTTAACCAAAGTAATATTATTTGCTGGTGGCGAAATAAAGTAACGATATAGCTTTGATAGTTTTAACGCAAAAATCTTAGACTTCTCTTTATTTACATCTATTAACATATATAAAGAGTTAAGCGCATTAAATAAAAAGTGCGGGTTTATTTGTTCTTTTAATTGCTGTAATTGTAAAAAAGAACTCTCTTTTTCTGCTATCTCTTTTTGCACAACTAGCCTATTTTTTTCTTTTAACAATCGCTCTTTTTCTATGTATTGTTTTTTTATAAGCTGATTAAAAAAGTAAAAAACAAAGAGAAGTAGCATTGTAGAAATGCCATAAATTAAAAAAGTATACTGTCTAATTTTTGTAACGTTTTCTTCACTAATATTTTTAGGAGAACTAACAGCAATATACCAAGAGGTTTCTTTTAACTTTAAAGGTTGCAAGTATCGTATAACATCTAACTGCAGGTATTCAGATTTTACAACGCTTGGCACTTGTTTATCTGTTGTTAAGCCCAATGTATCTTTAGGGCCAATAGAGTTAAATAAAAACACACTTTTACCAAGTAAATTTTCATCTGGGTGTAATAAAATTAAACCTTCTTTATTAAAAACATAAGCGTAGTTTATTGACTTAGAATCTACATTGGCAAAATACTTTTGTAGGTTAACCAAAGGAATATCATACCCTAAAAACAATGAGTCTTTTGCAGCATTTAGCACCGTAAGCTTATTACGCCAAACATATCCTTTATTAACTGGTACAATAACACTTTGTTTTTTTATAACTGATAAAGGCTTGTTTGCTTTTGCTACAGAAAAAACAGTGTCTTGCAGTATTGCTATAGACGTTTCTGAAGCAGATTTTTGAGTAAATGAAACTTGCTGCCAGGAAATAAGAGAGTCTAATTCTTCGGGCTGAAAAGAAACCCAAGTATTAAAATTGTTTTGAAGCTCTGTTACAGATTTAGAATTTTCTACAATTGTTTCTATTTGTCCTAAAAAGTTCTCAAAACGAGTTAATTCTGAGTATACATCATCATACTTTTCTCTAAAATTACGCTTAGCAATATCTTCACTAACAATTGTAATTTCATTGGTAATTAAATAACTCAATGCCAAAGTACTAATTACGGTTATAATAACCATAACAAGGACCAAAGTAGTGTACTTAATTTTAGAAAAAAAGGCAATAAAGTTCATAAATAAAAGTAGGAGGCAATGCTTAGAGTTGCAAATAAACAAAATTGAATTTTAGAAGAGAAGCGTAAACAATCTACTCTTTAAAAAAAACAGTTAACACTCTGTTAAAAATAGAGGTAAAATTCTTACATTGCTTTACTTGTAAGTATTATTTAAATTAAATAATTGCAACCTAGACAATTAAAAATAACCAACATTTAAAAGATCTATTAAATTATGAGATTCTTCATTTTATTCTCTCTTTTTTCAACATTAGCATTTGCCCAATCAACAAGAGACAAGACTATTACAATAGCAAAGCAAAAGCCAGCATTGGTTAAACAATTAAATGATCCAAAAGGATTTTACGCTACAGTCTTTTCGCAAGACAAAGAGTTAAATACTAAAGAGTACATTTCCAGTCAAAATTTTGGTGCTTACGACTTAAGATTAAGTGATTCTATAATTACATTAAACAACTCATATCCTGATTATATATCAGAATTAGAACTACACTACAATTATCCTATTATAAAAATTAAAGATATAAAGGACGACAAAGGTAACATCAAACATAATGTTTATATCACGTCTAAAATATCGGCTAGCCAGTTTATAACTGAAAGAGGAAAAGGCATAATATACGAAAGACCTATTTATTTAAGAGTAACTTCAAATTTAAATGTTGCAATGGATAATGTAACACGATATGATTACTCTAATAAAGTAGATACAAAAGCTAGTACTTTG
Organism: Cellulophaga sp.; assembly: GCF_039943695.1. Lineage (NCBI taxonomy): Bacteria > Pseudomonadati > Bacteroidota > Flavobacteriia > Flavobacteriales > Flavobacteriaceae > Cellulophaga > Cellulophaga sp. The sequence continues at coordinate 31,165 of NZ_JBDVAA010000066.1, forward strand.
GTTATAAAAAACACTACTCCTTACAATTTATCACAAATAACAAGCTTAGACAACAAAGGAAATAGAATAATTAGTCAAGAGTATGTAGATAAAGTGAACAAAGTTCAAATACATAAGCTAAAAAGAAATGCTGTCAATTTTTTAAGCAAAGCTTTTAAGGTAATAGACATTGAAGAAAATTACTATTTTTATTATCTTAAAAAATGGAAAGAAAATGACAAAAAAGTAGAAAATTACAATACTATTTTAAAAGATTTTGAATCAGCAATAGTTGTAAAGAATTACAGTAAAGCAAAAGCATCTATTGCAAAGTGGGAAGAATTTAATTCTACTTTAGATAAAAAAGAAAGAAAACAGAGAAACTTATATTTATATACTTTGTCTAACATAGCTAAAGGATATTATATGGCTAATAATTTTGATAAATCTCTGACAGCTATTAAAGAGCTTCAAGCTGGTAGAAAAGACAAGAATTTTTTAATTGGAATTGAAAGAGAAATTAAAAATAAGAAGTCAACAAAGAATGATAAAGTACTACATAAACCTTTGTATCCACAATTAAAGATTACAAAATACTATGAAACTAAAAGCATTAACAGAGTTGACAAAATAAACAGTTTTATTAATAAATATGTAGACGGATTCATTGATATAAACACAGTTTATGAACTAACAAAAACACCATACAATAATAACACTCCAATTTACCAATCAAAGAAAACATATTATGCTATAAAAAACATATATGTTCCTAAATTTTACAGTAAAGAAAATAAAGGGTCTAAGGATAAGTTTAAGGAATATAATACTTTTATGAAGGGGCTAAATATTCAAACCCCTGAAAGAGATTTTTTTAGTAAATATTCTTTTAAAGATATTAACACGAGTATTATAAAACCTGACATCAATTTACTTAAAGAAACATATCATTTAACAGATTTAGAGAGTAATCTATTTTCAAGTTTAATGAAAAGATATGTAATGCTAATTTTAGCAAGAGAAACGAATCCTGACACAGACTTGAGCAAGTTTGAAATAGAAAACGATGAACTTAGGAAACTAATTGAAGATCATATACATATTGAAAAAAAGGACAAGGAATTGACTACAGAAGTGCTACTATCATTAAAACTTATAAAAACAATAGAGAATGCAAAAACAATAAGTAGTACTGAGTTTGAAAATGCCCTTCAAAATATAAAAAGCTATTGTAAATACCTTTCTATATAAAGGTTAAATATAACAAAACATCAAATGCCTTATTCATTTTGTAAAATGAATAAGGCATTTTTATTTAATAAAAACCTTAACAAAAAACCAACATTATTCCTTACTTAAAAACTTAATTGTTCTATATTTTTGTAATACAATTAAAGTGAAATAATACACTTTACACATTTCAACCTAACACATAATAAACAATGGAAAATATAAAAGGACAAAAGGCCCTTATTACTGGTGGCAGTAGAGGCCTTGGTAAAGCAACTGCTTTGGCTTTAGCAAAAGAAGGTGTTGCAATTGCAATAACAGGAAGAAATAAAGAAACGCTAGAAGCAACAGTTGCAGAAATTAAGGCTTTAGGTGTAGATGCAACATATGCTGTTTTTGATGTTGGTAACCAAGCTGAAGTAAAAAAAGGAATTACATCTATTTTTAATGAGTTTAAAAGCATAGATATTCTAATAAACAACGCTGGCATTGCTGCTTTTGGATCTTTTAATGATATGGAAGCAGACCAATGGGCTCAAATTATGCAAACCAACGTAATGGGAGTTTACTATGTAACCAAAGAGGTTTTACCACATTTAATAGAAAAAAACTCTGGTGACATTATTAACATTTCTTCTACAGCAGGTTTAAACGGTAATGCAAATACATCTGCATACTCAGCTTCTAAATTTGCCGTAATTGGTATGTCTGAGTCTTTAATGAAAGAAGTTCGTAAAAACAATATTAGAGTAAACACACTTACACCTAGTACAATTGCTTCTGATATGTCTATAGAGCTAGGCATTGCAGACAGTGATTCTAAAGATAGTGTTTTGCAACCAGAAGACTTTGCAGAGCTTATTGTTGCTGGCTTAAAACTACCTAGAAGAGCTATGCTTAAAAACGCATCATTATGGTCTACTAATCCATAAATGACTTAAGGTATGGCGCTCCTAATATGTAGCGCTATACTTTTTTTTCAGGTTTATACCATTAATAATCTAATGACCACCAAATGCCTTTAGAGAAAAAACCAAATAAACTTGAGTCTAAAAAGAGTTTTTATAAAACTATTGAAAACCATTACAAACCAATAGTTAATGATAAAATACCAAAAAGTATATTGTCTGATTTATGCCTGTACTTAGCACGCTCACTACACAAATCATACAAGATATTAAGAAAAAAACACCCAAAGTCTAAAGACCGATATTCTACATTTAAAACAAAAGATCTACAATACCCATTTACACAATACATTATTACAGATTTTTTAAAAGAAAAAGATGCTGTAAATTACCGTTCGTATTCAAAAATTATTTTTCAAATGACAGAAAATGAATTTAAAGATTACGAAAAACAAAAACACGCATACGAAACCAAATAAACTATGAAACACGCTGTAAAGAATGCTACTTTATTAGTTCTTAATTATGATGATGCAATAACATTTTACACTAAAAAGTTAAATTTTATTTTGGTTGAAGATGTACAACTTGGTGATGGAAAAAGGTGGGTTACAATACAAGCTAAAAACCAGGCTAATTTTGGTTTGGTACTTTCTCTTGCTAGTTCTGAGCTACAAAAAGCAACTGTTGGCAAGCAAGCTGGTGATGGTGTTGCATTTTTTATGCAGACTGATGACGCCCTAAGAGACTACAACTCTTTTTGTAAAAACGGAGTTGAATTTTTACAAGAACCCGTAAAACAACCTTATGGTACAGTTGCCATTTTTAAAGATTTGTATGGCAATAAGTGGGATTTAATTCAGCCTACTGAATAATGTAATTAGGCTTTCTTTTCTTTGTAAAATAGGTAAATCCAAATAATTCTAGAATACCTATAATTAAACGTACTTAAAAGTAGTGCAAAAAATATTACTCCAAAAAAAGTATATAATATTGGCATTTTTAAAATGAAGTAAAAAAGAATAGAAAACACTATAAATTCTGCTACAGCTAGAGCATAACTTACAAACATAGCTCCAAAGAAAAAACCTGGCTCTTTCTCATACTTAAAATTGCAGTTTTTGCACACTTGATCCATCTCTGGGATAGATAAAAAAAACAAACCCTGTACCGCATTAAAAATATTTCTTTTTTTACACTGCGGACATTTTCCTTTTATAAGCGCTGTTACTAATGTTGCCATAATTTTTTTTCACAAAGGTAATTTCTATCATCCTTAATAAGGTAGCACATATTTCACCATTTTTTGTACTTTTAAGACATTTAACTACTATATGAAAATTATTCCGGTATTAAATATTGAACAATTTGAACATAAAGTTCCTTTAAGTGACTTTTACAGTAATGATTTACGCACACATTTACAAAAAAATGCTGCTGTTGTAAATAAACCACATAGCCATAACTTTTATCTTTGCGTTTTGTTTTCTAAAGGTAATGGTGTTCATGAAATAGATTTTAATACTTATATGGTAAATCCTGGTAGTGTTTTCTTTTTAAAACCAGGACAAACACACCATTGGAAATTTACAAGTGAACCTGAGGGTTATATCTTTTTTCATACTCAGGATTTTTATGAGTTACATTTTTCAACAAGCAAACTAGAGCAATTCCCTTTTTACTATTCACATAAAAACACTCCTTCCTTAAACATAAGCCAAAACAAGATTACTCAACTAGCTCCAATTTACAAGGCTATAAACAATGAGTATTATGATAATCTACCCTATAAAAAGCAAAAAATAGCTAGTTTAATTCATACCGCATATATAGACTTAGCTAGGCTGTATAACACAAAAACTATTACAACAGAAACAAACTCTATTGCTTATATAGAAACATTGCGAGCCTTAGAAAAAGAGATAGAAACACATTACAAAACAGAAAAATCTGCACAGTTTTATGCAAACAAATTACACATTACAGCAAAACATTTAAACCGTATTTGCAAAGTAACCTTAAACAAAACAACAACAGATTTAATTACAGAACGCGTTATTTTAGAGTCTAAAAGGTTGTTGGTACATTCTAAAAACACTATGTATTCAATCTCTGAAAATTTAGGGTTTAAGGACTACGCATATTTTTCTAGAGTTTTTAAATCCAAGACTAAAGTAACTCCACTAGAGTTTAAAAAAAGTTATCAGTAATTTTGTAACTCTAAGCTGCTAAATTTCATCTATGAAAAATAAACTTCACATATTTAAAAGCGTTGCACAACACGCAAGTTTTACTAAAGCAGCAGAACAGTTATTTATATCACAACCAGCAGTTTCTAAAGCAATAAGAAATTTAGAGGACGATTATAAATGTGCCCTTTTTATTAGAAAAAGAAACTCTATAGAACTTACCGCAGATGGCAAAGCTTTTTTGGTTTACGTAAACCAAATTTTAGATATCTACGCCAAAATAGATCAGCAATTTTTATATAAAGAAAAAACATACCCAGATAAAATTAGTTTTGGAGCAAGTACTACAATTGCAAACTATATTTTACCAAAAGTAATAGCTAAATTTAAAACTCAGTTTCCTAATACAAGTATTAAAATTGATAGTGAAAACTCTGATGAAATTGAAGAGCTAATTTTAAATCAACAAATAGATTTTGGAATTACAGAAGGCAAAAACACCAATCCAAAACTACATTTTAACAAGTTTATTAAAGATGAAATTGTACTAGTAACCAACAGTAAAAATAGCAATCATAAGAAAGGTGTAATTAACTTAAATGAGTTGAAAAACTTACCCATAATAGAACGAGAAATAGGTTCTGGCACAAAAAAAATTATTCAGCAATTTCTACAAAAAAATAACATAAAAAAACTAAATACGGTTGTTACCTTAAATAGTACCGAAGCCATAAAAAACTACCTATACTACTCTAACAGCTATGCTTTGCTTTCTATAAATGCAGTTACAGAGGATTTACTACATAACAAACTAAAGGTAATAGACATTAAGGATTTTACTATAGAACGCTGGTTTTACTTTGTTTCTAGAACTGGGTACCAAAATACTACTATGAGTAACTTTGAAAAATATATTCGCTTTAACTATAACCTTTAGTTATACAACATAGCTTTAATGTTTGCTAAACAGTTATAGGTTAGCTGTAGTTTTGTATCAGATTAATATAGTTTGATATGAAAACCATAATTACAAAAATTATATACTTCAGCATTGTTATAGCCGCAATAAGCGGATTAATAAATAGTGCAACTGCGCTAACTGTAGGTTTTATTTTTACTCTAATTTTTAAAAACCCTTTTAAAACGTATAGTCACAAAGCTATTCACTATTTCTTAAAAATATCTGTTATTGGTTTGGGTTTTGGAATGTTTTTAAAAGAAACCATACAAACAGGCAAGGATGGTTTAAGTCTTACTTTTTTTTCTATTGTGCTAACCGTAAGTTTGGGGTTAATTTTAGCCAAATTTTTAAAGATGGATCTAAAACTAGGTCATTTAATAACTTCAGGAACATCTATTTGTGGTGGTAGCGCCATTGCTGCAATTGCTCCTGTTATAAAGGCTAATGGTAAAATAATAAGTATTTCCCTAGGCGTAGTGTTTTTACTTAACTCTGTTGCCTTATTTTTATTTCCTGCTCTAGGTCACTGGCTTGGTCTAAGTCAGTCACAATTTGGACTCTGGTGCGCTATTGCCATACACGATACAAGCTCTGTTGTTGGTGCAGCTTTAGATTACGGAGACCAAGCTCTTAAAATTGCAACAACCGTAAAATTATCTAGAACATTGTGGATTATTCCTTTGTCTGTCTTATCTATGTTTATCTTTAAAACTAAAGGAGAAAAAATAAAAATTCCTTATTTTATTATACTTTTTATCTGTGCTATACTTATAAATAGTTACCATATTTTACCCTCTTTTGCTACAACTAACATTGTTTTATACTCTAAACGTTTATTAGTACTTACATTGTTTATTGTGGGTACAACCATATCTATAAAAGATTTAAAAACAACAGGGTCAAAACCTATTATTTTAGCCTTTGCATTATGGGTTTTTATATCTGTTTTTTCATTAGTTTATATTTTGCATATGAGTTAAATAACAAATGGTATATAAACAGATCATCCAATAACTTTTCTAAAAAGCCCCTTAATTAAATCAATTTCTGCGTTATATGATGTTTTAGTTCTGCTAGCAAAGTATAATGTATTAGTAAGCTCTTTATGACCCTTCCAAAGTAATTTAACTTTACCCTCTTCAATTTCTTTTTTGCATAAAAAATCTGGAATTACAGCTAAACCTTTTGCACTACTTAAACACCTAAGTATAGAGTTTAAGTTGGGAACAATATAGTTAGGCCTAAAATCTGGCCGATGACCAAAATTATATTGCCAAAATCGAAACAAATGCTCCATATCACCAGTAGTACCATACCATTTTTCTTGCTTTAAGCAATGTTCTGCTTTAGCATATTGCTCGGTTTTAATTAATTCCTGAAAAAGCGTATCATCTACCTCACTACCACCAACCAAAATTATAGTTTCATTAGAAAATGGCTCGTAAGTAATGTTTGAAGCGTTACCCTTATGCGGAGAAATTATTAAATCTAAAATGCCTTTGTCTAAATTTTCTAGCATTTCTTGGTACTCACCAAACCTGATAATAACATTAAAAGGTAACGTAGAAATGTATTGCTCTAAAGTAATCTGAAAAGTCTCAAAACACATTCCTATACTAATTGTTGGCGTATGTTTCTCTGTGCTTTGCTTATAATTCTTTTCAGCTTCCTCTAAAATATGTAATCCTTCAGAAATTACATTGTATAATATCTTACCACGCTCTGTTGGTATCATTTTTCTTCCTGTTCTATCAAACAATTTATAACCAACATAACTTTCTAAAGAACTTAAATGTAAACTTACTCCTGGCTGAGAAATATACAATGTATTAGCTGCCTTAGTAAGTGTTCCTGTTTTATAGATTTCTTTAAAAGTTCTGTACCATTCCAAATTTACCACGAGACAAGTATTAGTATTATAATACAAATGTATAATTTATACTATTTTAATTATAGTTAAGCAAGATATAACTTTGCCATTTAATTAAAAAAAATATAAAATGAAGCATATCTTTATCATAAATGCAGGACAAAATTTTGGTCATTCTAGCGGACAATTTAATAAAACAATAACTAATGCAACTGAAGCTTTTTTTAGCAAGATGCCCAGTACAATGGTAAAAACAACTCATATTGCCAATGGTTATAACGCTAAAGAAGAAGTAAAAAAATATGTTTGGGCAGATATTATTATTTACCACACACCTATATGGTGGTTTCAAGTACCACATAATTTTAAAAAATACATAGATGTTGTTTTTACAGAAGGACACAACAATGGTATTTACAGTAGTGACGGAAGACGATCTACAAATCCGAATATAAATTATGGAACGGGTGGACTTATGCACAACAAAAAGTATATGGTTACAAGTAGCTGGAATGCGCCTAGAACAGCCTTTACTATGCCTGGTGAATTCTTTAATGAAACTAGTGTTGATGACGGACCATTATTTGGGTTTCATAAAATGAATGCTTTTACAGGAATGACTCCTATTAAAAGTTTTCACTTTCATGATGTAGAAAAAAATGCAGATATAAATAGAGATATGGTAATTTATTCGCAACATTTGCAACAGCAATTTAAAGACTAGATTTATGAAAATTTATGTAACCGCAATAATTAAGAGTAAGCCAGAGTTTACTGAAGAGGTTAAAGCTGCTTTACAAAATATGGTAGTAGAAACCTTAAAAGAAGAAGCCTGTATAAAATATGACTTACAGCAAAGCTTAACAGATAACAATACATTTATTTTTCATGAGATATGGAAGAATGAAGCTGGTTTAGATTTACACGGGCAACAACCCCACATTGCTAAATTTAAGGTTTTAGCCGCTACAAAGCTCAATGAAAAACCAGTTGTTATTAGAACAAAACTGATTTAAATAAGCCACCATTTGCACTTTTAACAGAAATTTAAAATAAAGGCTTTTGGAATATTTATTCCAAAAGCCTTATCTTTGCGGTATGAATAAAAAAGAAACCATATTAAAAGCTGCCTTGGAGTTATTAGTAGAAAACGGTATACACGCTACACCAATGTCTGCAATAGCAAAAAAAGCAAATACTGGTATGGGAACTATTTATAATTATTTTGAAAACAAGGAAGCCTTAATCAATGCTATTTATGTAGCTATTAAAGAAGAAGAAAAACAGGTCTTAGATACTGTATTTAATAAAGATTTACCTGTTAAAATTCAGTTTGAGATGTATTATAGTATTGTAGTTGACTTTTTTACTAAAAGCAGACTATACTTTGGTTTTATGGACCAATTGCAAGCATCTCCAATTATTACAGCAGAAAGTAAAAATGTTGGCTACAACGCCATAGAAGGTGCTATATCTCTTCTATTAAAAGGAAAAAAAGAGCATATTATTAAAAATATAGAAAATGACGAGTTGCTACAATTTATAGGTGGCTCAATACTATCTTATTTAAGATGGATTAATTTACCTAATAACAATAATAAATCCCTTAAAAACCAAATTAACTTGGTTTGGGATGCGATTAAAGAGTAAAAAAATTTGTTTAACAACTGGAATGAATATTCAGTCCAAAATAAAATTACATAAAAATGAAAAAAAACGTATTAATTACAGGAACATCAACAGGAGTAGGATTAGAATCTGCAATACTGTTTGCTAAAAACGGATACAAAGTATACGCTACAATGCGAAACCTTGAAAAAAGTAATGCACTAAAAGAAAGCATAAAAAAAGACGATCTAGATATAGATATTTTAGAGTTAGATGTAACTAAGCAAGAAACAATAACTAAAGCTGTAGAAAAAATTATTAGTAAAGATGGTAAGTTAGATGTATTGCTAAACAACGCAGGAGCAGGTTTTGGAAAAACAATAGAACAAGCAACAGAAAAAGAGATAGAATGGGTAACAAACGTAAACTATTTAGGTGTTGTTTACACAACTAAAACAGTATTGCCACATATGAGAAAGCAAAAAAGTGGCCATATAATTACTCTAAGTTCTGTAGGTGGTTTGGTTGGCCAGCCATTTAACGAATTATATTGTGGTGCTAAATTTGCGGTAGAAGGCTTTATAGAGTCCTTAGCAACCTATGTTAGTCCCAGCTTTAACATTAACTTCTCTATTATAGAACCAGGAGGAATTTCTACAGAATTTATGACTTCTGCCATAAAAAATACAGCTGTTAAAGGTGAATTTGCAACTGGAGAATATGCTCCTATTTTTCAAAAATATATGGAAGGTAACCAACAAAGAGCTAATGAAACTTCAGAAAGCACATACCAAACTCCATTACAAGTAGCAGAAGTAATTGCAGAGGTATCAAACAACGAGCAGCCTCCTTTACGAGTAAGAACATCTGCATGGGCAGAAGATTTTACCAAATTAAAGACTGCGTTAGATCCAGATGGATTGAAACAAGTACAACAAATAACAAAAACATTTTTATAGTAAAACAAAAAACGGCTTAGATTAATTTCCAAGCCGTTCTTACATATACTCATCAGTATAAAAAATATAAATAACTTATTTTAAAATATTTACAAAAAAAATATACTAGTTGTTATTTTTCTACAAAAATTGCTTTAAGCTCAGTTGCATCCGCTGGCTTCAATTTTCCTGCTAACACTAAACTTAATTGTTTTCTACGCAAGGCAGCTTCAAAACGCTCAACTTCTAAATCAGTTTCAGGAATTAATGCAGGTACTTCAGTTGGTTTTCCGGTATCATCAACAGCAACAAAAGTATAAATAGCTTCGTTTGCTTTTGTTTTTTCACCACTAAACCTATCCTCTATCCAAACATCAATAAAAATCTCCATAGAAGTCTTAAAAGCTCTAGAAACAGCAGCTTCTACTGTTACAACACTGCCAACAGGAACAGATCTATTAAAAGCAACATGGTTAACAGATGCCGTTACAACTATACGTCTACTATGTCTACGTGCAGCAATACTAGCAGCTCTATCCATACGAGCTAACAGTTCTCCTCCAAACAAGTTATTTAGCGGATTGGTCTCACTAGGGAGTACCAAATCTGTCATAACTGTTCTACTATCTTTAGGTGTATGCATTTTCTATTTTTTAAATTTTGCGCAAAGATACTGCGCTTTTACTTTAAAAAAGAAAATATTTTACTTTACTGAAAGCAACCAAGCGTCTGAAGATACGCTAGATTTTATTTTATTTAGGTAGTTTATACCCTCGTTAGCATCACTAAAACTAGCATAAGCAACTTGGTGTAAACCATATTTATTAACACCAACATACAATGCGTTGTAGCCTTGTTCTTTTAGCTCTTCTATTTTTCTGTTTGCATTTTTTTGCACTCTAAATGCACCTGCAATAACATAATGCTCTTGTGATGCTGGTTTAGCAATAATATCTAAAGATAAAGAAGGCAATTCTAATGGTGTAGCATCAAAAAATGTAGCTTCCTGTATACTTCTAGATATTTGCTCATTGGCATCTTGCTGTGCAACTTCTTGCATAGCAACGGTAGTATTGTAATAACGTAAACCTGTTAATCCTGTAGAAACTGCCAACAAAGCAATTGCTGCATATTTTAAATAAGGTCTAAACGCACTAGTTTTTCTCTTTTCTGGAGTAATGATAAAAGGCACCTCTTCTTCTAAAGCAACTACTTCCTCTTTTAAAACTTCTCTTGTAATTGGTGATGCTACTACGGTAGACAAACCAAAAGATGTAGTTAGGTAATTTACTTGGTTAGCTGGTATAAACTGAATTTTTTCATCTTCGTTTAGAAACAACTCACCAACAGAAGCAAACTTAATTCTTTGCCCTAATTTTAACATTCTCTTCCAATGCTCAACTTCTTTTGTCAACGCTTCTAAAGCTACTTCGTAGGTAGATTTTTCAGCCGTTGCAATATATGTTATTAACAAGCCATCGTTAGACTTTACTTGTTGGTTAAACGAAACTATCTTAGTAGGTGGCGTAAAGGTATTAGTAGCCTCATCTAATTCAGCAGACTTTTTTTGCGTTAAAAAAGCTCCAAACTCAGGTATTACAACACAGTTGTACCTATATAATAATTCTTCAATATATTGTTCTGTTCGCATTGTGGCAAATATTGTAAAAAATCATCTTGCTTTTAACATTTCACTCAACTTTTTATTAACATTTTAATTGTTGTATTTTGTGCTCAATTATAGAAAGCCTCTAAATGACTACAACAGAATTAATTGCGAATTTAAGATTGCAAAGCATTCCGAATATTGGAAGTGTTACAGCCAAAAAATTAATTGCTCATTGTGGCAGTGCTTCTAAAATTTTTAGTAGCACAAAAGCAGAACTTTTAAAAATTGATGGCATTGGCACTTTAAAATTGAAGAATATTTTTGATACAGCTCATTTAGATGCTGCAGAAGAAGAGCTTCAATTTATAGAGAAAAATAATATTGAAACCTTATATTTTACAGATGCAGCGTATCCAGATTACCTAAAACATGCTATAGATGCTCCTATTTTATTGTTTAAACGAGGTAATATCGATTTAAAAAATAGAAAAATTATTAGTGTTGTGGGTACTCGTAAAATAACAAGTTACGGCACTGCTTTTTGCGAAAAATTTATAGCAGACATAGCTCCTTTAAATCCAGTTATTGTAAGTGGCTTTGCATACGGAGTAGACATTTGCATACAAAAAGAAGCTGTAAAGCACGGGTTACAAACTATTGGCTGTTTGGCACACGGTCTAAACCAAATTTACCCAAAAGTGCACAGCAAATACACAGCTGACATAGAAAAAAACGGTGGCTTTTTAACCGAATTTTGGAGCACTAGCACACCAGAACGCGAGAATTTTTTAAAACGAAATAGAATTATTGCCGGTTTAAGTGAAGCCACAGTGGTTATAGAATCTGCAGAAAAAGGCGGAAGCTTAGTTACCGCAGACATTGCGCATAGCTATAATAGAGATGTTTTTGCAGTACCAGGCAGAACCGAGGACAAGTACAGCTTAGGCTGCAACAATCTAATTAAGCAGCAAAAAGCACATATGATAACTTCTGCGGCAGATGTTGTTTATTTATTAGATTGGGAAGCTCAAAAAAATGAAAATCAGAATATACAAAAACAGTTGTTTGTAGAGTTAAGCAATTTGGAGCAACAAATACACTCTTATTTACAAACTGAAGGCAAACAATTGCTAGACACTATTGCTTTAGCATGCAACATTCCTGTTTTTAAAACCTCATCTACGCTATTAAATATGGAAATGAAAGGTGCAATTAGACCACTACCCGGAAAATTGTTTGAAGCCATATAAAAATTAGAAAAACACAAAGTAATTTAAATTTACTTACCTCATTAAAAAAAGACTATTTAGTTTAACACTACATAAATTAAACATACAAAAACCCAAAACAAAGTAGTTTACCTCTTAAAATACTCATTAAAACTACAAAGCAAGGCATTAGGTAATGAGCTCTACTCTAGAGCACAAACTAATTAGTTGGTTTTTAGTTTTTTCTAAATAGAAATAAACCTGTGAAGAAATACTACTGATTTTGGTTATTTTCGTACAAAAATATAAATCATAAAATGAAAAAATTAGTAATTGCAGCAATAGCTCTTTTTATAAGCACAGCAAGTTTTGCTCAAAAAAAGAAAGACTTAATAAAGGAAGTAGCCGCTTTAAAATCTGAAGCCTCTACCCTAAAAAACGAGTTAAATCAGCTTAAAAAAGCCAAAGAAGTAAACCTAAACGACAGTATACACAAGTTTAGTTATGCATTTGGTGTAGAAATAGGAAGTAGCTTAAAATCTGTAGGAGTACAATCTATAAACTATGATGTGTTCGCTGTTGCTTTAGAAGAAACTCTAAATGGTGAAGAAAAAATTACTAAAGTAGATGCTAGCGATTTAATTCGTAAAAACATTTCTAAGCATAAAGAAAAAGAAGCACAAAGACAACGCGAAGAAGGCGAAAACTTTTTAGCTAAGAACGCTAAAAGAGAAGGCATAAAAACTACAGAAAGCGGATTACAATACGAGATTTTAACTCCTGCTGACGGCCCAAAACCTACGGCAGATGATAAAGTTGAAGTACATTATGAGGGCAAATTAGTAGACGGTACTATTTTTGACAGTTCTATACAACGCGGAGAATCTATTGTTTTTGGTGTGTCACAAGTTATAAAAGGATGGACAGAAGCATTACAATTAATGTCTGTTGGCTCTAAATACAGAATTTACATTCCTCAAGAACTAGCTTATGGAGAAAGAGGAGCAGGAGGCCAAATACCTCCTTACGCCGCTCTAATTTTTGATGTAGAATTAATTTCTATTAAATAAAAAGAACCCAGCATAATAAGGGCAAAAGTTAATAACCAACTTTTGCTCTTACTCTACTTAATACCTCATTTGCAACCTCTGTTGCTTTTGCTGCTCCTATTGCCAAAGCAGCATCTACTTC